>CAMEPN010000161.1 GCA_945931735.1 uncultured Clostridia bacterium | reverse complement strand
ATAACACCTTCAAGGCGCCGCTCGTCAAACAAAACTTCTGCCAGCAGCTTACGGATATAATTCTCAAGGTAGTCACGGTTAACGTCCTTGTTTCGGCAGTTTCCCGAACCTTTTCCGGAGTGAGAATTGCAGCGGTAGGTTATGTACAGTGACTTGTTCCTGCCGCCGTGCATACGGTTTCCGCAGTAGCTGTTGCCGCATACTCCGCAGAAAACTTTACCTGAAAGCAGGTAGACTTCCTTTGCGTCTGACCGTGTATAGGGAGCCAGCTTCCGCTTGTTCATTACTTCCTGCACTGCGTCAAACATCTCACGGCTGATTATCTGCGGTACTCCGTTTTCAATACGGATAATGTCTTTCTCGGAACGGTTTGCGTGATTGTTCCGCCTGCCGTATGTATCTGCCGGAGCGCTTCGCCGGTAAACATACACCCCTGCGTATTTCTCGTTGCGGAGTATCTCATGCAGGGAGTTCCTACCGAATTCTCGTCCGCGTCGTGTCTTGACCCCACGACGATTAAGCTCTGCGATTATCTCGGAGTAATTCATGCCGTTAAGTATGCTTTGGAAAATATAGCGCACATGAACGGCTTCCTCCTCGTTTACCTCGTATTTCAGCTCGCTGTTCACCCGGAAACCTAGCGGAGCGTACCCTCCTGTGTGCTTGCAGGCAATGGCGTTTTCGTATTGACCTTTCTTGACTTCACGGGAAAGGTTAGCGGAGTAGTATTCACTCATTGCCTCGCTCATTCCTTCGAAGATTATGCCTTCGGGAGTATCGGAAAACTGCTCCAGCACCGATATCAGTTTTACTCCATTGTCGCTGAGTGCTTTCCTGTAAACCGCGCTGTCATAGCGCTTGCGAGCAAATCTGTCCAGCTTGTGGACAATGACCACCTCGAAATCTCCTGTGTCGGAATCCCTTATCATTCTCTGGAATTCTTCGCGGCGGTCGTTTGTGCCTGTTTTGGCACGGTCGATGTATTCCTCGACTATTTGATAACCCTTTTCAGCGGCAAATTTGTGTATAGCCCTAAGTTGTGCGTCAATGCTCTCATCACGCTGGTTATCGCTTGAAAATCTGGCGTATGCGGCTGCTCTTATCATACTGCCGCCTCCTCGCTGTTGTCGTGCATTATCTCGACCAGCAGAGAAGCTACCATTCGTTCCGGCGGAACATCAGTGCAGTCCGCCTCGGTAACAGTTATAATGTCGTCCGGTAAAATCCCGGTGGCCTCAGCTGTTCTTGGGAAGAAGCACACTGAGGTAAATTTGTAGTTCTGGTGCATCTGGTAAATCCTCCATTTCACGAAGCCGCCCGGCAAAAACCAGGCAGTCTCTCAGATTATGTGACGGTTCATCACCAGATAATAATTTATAAACAAAACTCAGGAGTGTACGAGAAAACTACTCTGGCAAGCGTATCTGCAAAGTATATTCTCCCCGTAAACACTAACACCAAAGAGCGCGCAAAAACACCGTATCGGTAATCTCATAGTATGTGTATCGTGAACACCGATTACTCCCTATATTTTTCTATCCCCGTGGTTACATCTGCTGTAAAGGAGGTGCCCCACTGACTGCGCCGCCTAGCGGCGCACTACAAGTGGGTTTGCTACAACTTGTAGCACAAGAAAATGTACAAAAGTACTACTATATATAGGGAGAAAGAATTATGAGCATACATACATTTGAGTTAGTTCGAAGCTTCGAACTTAGCAGCAAAGGTTATAGGCAATTCAAGGAACTGAAAGAGTTCATCATAGCCGATTCCAAAAAATGTGGCTATTTTTTTCCTCACAGAGAAAAGCAAATCAAAAGAATTCCCAAGTTCAAAGGGCAAGGGATAAGGGTGATACTTTACGAGTATGAATTCTATATCGCTATAAAGTTTATAGTTACTCTTCAGTCAGTGCTTGTCAGAAATGACCTTGTTGAACTGATAAGCGAAAAAGACGCAGAGGAGGCGCTCAACATAGTCAACTGGAAGCTGATAAACTGGCTGGGTGACGACTATTCGGTCGATAAGCTAACTTTATCGAGGGTCGATATATGCAGTAATCTTCACATAGGCAGCGCCAAAGAAGTGGCGGCTTATGTTGCACAGATGTACCGCACGGGCACGATAAAGTCATTCCGTATCATGGACGGAAAGGACTATGGAGAAAAATTCAACAAAAAGGCAGGCTTCACAACAGCAAGTAAACATGACGGTTCGGAACTGTCGATTTATGACAAGAAGGTCCAGCTTGACAGCCAAAAATTGAACACAACAGGAGCAGACGGTGTACTGCGTGCAGAATACCGCATTGCAGATGTTCGAGGATTCTGCAAAGCAAACGGCGGAAAGTGCGGGTCGAACATGGACACCCTGCTTTGGTATATTGAAAACAGCGGTGAATTACTGGCAGAGGTTCTGGAGCGGTTTTGTATTGACGCTGAGTACTACAAACTGAAAGAGATCTGCGAAATCATTTCGTACAAGGTAAAATCCAAAAAGCTTCGCAGCAGAATGTGCCGCTTTGCGGAGCTTGTCGCTAAACGCCATGGAATACTTAACGCCCGCAAAAAGCTCGAAAAGGAAGACTGCAAGTTCAACAGTAGAGCTTACAAGAAGATGAAAGCCGAATTTGAACGGATAAATGTCAATCCCGTGCCGCTGCCGGATAGAAGCAAGCTGAATACTCTGCCGAGTTTGTTTGAGTGGCTTGAATAAGTTACACTGAATTTTTTCGGTGATAGAATTCTATGTCCTGCGAACAGTTAATCTAATACCAATGGGTGAATCTACTCACCAAGGGATTCGGCGAGTGCTGTTGATTCACCCATACTGTTCGTACTTATATAAAGAATTATCCCGCCGCCTTATAGTGCGGTCATGGCAGAGTGAAATTTCGTTCCGGGAACAAATCCAACACAAATGATTTTAGGGGGTAGAAAAATACGCTCTATATAGAGCGCATTATTCCGTGTTCAATGAGTACGCTAATAATAAAACACCTTGTAACGCTGTAACCTTGTAACGCGCTCTATCAGCAGATTTGTGCAAATCACACCATAACAGGTTACACCATGAAACCTGCTCGGTTGCGCTACCAGAAATTGGTGCATCCGGCTTTCTGCGCAAAGAAAAATGAGCATTACTGTTTTCAGCAATGCTCATTATAAATGTCAGTATATCAGATTACTCGCTATCGTCTGGGAACTTCACAGCAGTAAGTCTTTTGGACGCCTTGTTTATTTTAACTGTGAGCGTTAAATCATCCTCAGTATTTTTTTCCAGAGCCCCACATTTATCACAATCCCGGACAAAATCCTCACATGTGTAATCATCAATGCCAGCGTCAGTGATTATATTAGACAAATAGTTGTCACCCAGGCACACACAGCGAACTCCCTTATGAGTATATATAAAGGCTGCCATGTCTGGGTCATCACCGTTTCTTTCTTCGGTGATGTTTTGCTCTTTGACAAGCGCAAAGATAGCGTCGATAACCTTAGAACATTTTTCGGTTATCTCAGGGGCGCTTTTCGTTTCCGGATTTGCGGCATCGTCGGATAACGATTCTTCTGAGATATCAGTCGGATCATCATAGAACACCGAGTGCATTACCTTAACAAGTTCCTCGTTACCGGCAGCGGTATACCGACAGCAGGCGTACAGATAGTCGGTCATTTCCTCTTGGTATGTCCTGCGCGTTCCATTAACGTTACGTTCGACTTCTACCTCATCAGACCACGCGATTACCTGCTTTCGAAGCCTGCTGAAATCCCCTGTTGATATATCAACAAGAGCATTACGGAACAACTTCCTTAACACCGGTGTCACGTCTGTGACCCATTTCATATCAAAGTAACTGAAATATAGATTATAGAATCTGTCATCGCGTCCGTTGTTACTGATTATCAGAGGAAGCCATGTTAATGGGAATTTCTGGGGTTCAAATCGGTTTGCATACTGTAAGTATTCACCGAGTATTTTGCGGAGATTTTCCTGTTCTGTACCTGTGTTATCTCTAAAATCTGTTGTATCCAAAAGAACAATACGACGCTCACAGAGCTCAGGGATCGTTCTGCCCAGCGTTTTGACATTCAGACATATAGTATGCGGCAAATCACACCCTCCGCCGGATACAAAGCAAGCTGATGTGAGTTTTTTCAGACCTTCAACTACCTCATACGATATCTCGTTTTGGGATTTTTTGGCTTTCTTAGATTTTCTGGACTTGGAACCGCTTTCAGAATCTTCATCAGTATCTTCATCGGTATTTTGACCAAGTTTATTTTCTGCAAAAATACTGATCGCCTTTATCTTATTTTGATCACTCATATCAGGAGTAATAAGAGCCAGAACAGAATATCCCAAAACCGTGAAAATCAGCTCTTGTATTTCCCGTGGGAGCCATAGAAGCTGATTGACATCGGAATCCGAAAGAACAATAGGCTCATTTATCGGCAACGCGTGCTCAAACCAATGGAAGTCGAATATGCGAGGCACTTCTTCAAAAGGCAAGTGTTTTGCGCTTTCAAGTATTTGCTTTGTGATAATTGCATGATCATATTCATAACCGTTGTTCTCTAAAATCTTCTTCAAAGAATTCGTTTCGCATATAACACAGCAAACGCTATCTTTAGAGTATATTTCATAATAATTGTATATCTTCTTATTCCCGTTGACTATATGAGAATATACAAAAGGCTTGATTGCCCAGTAACTGAATTCAGTTTTATCAATAGATCCTCTAATATTCTTTTTGTTTTTGATAATAATGTCCTTGCTTTTGATTCTGTCAAACAGCTCCGTAAAGACATATTCCTCTTTTATTTCAAGAGGATACTCTTTTACTAATGCAAGCTTATTGTGTCTGTCGAATTCAGCAACCATACCTTCAAAACGTTTTTTAATTCTATCAATCCCAGTAGGTTGCTTTTCGGAAAAGGGGTATTGGAGAGGGTTATTACCATTTTGCATTTGCTGAGCTTGCTCGCTGCCGAGGTGATAATCATCTAAAAGTTCATGATAAAGACGATAAGCTTCCGCCCATTCATCCTGATAAAATATTTTGAGCAATTTTTCTTGAGAAGTAGGCTCATAATCGTCTTTGAAAAGGCGTTTTGGGAAAATACTGGTCATTTGCTGATCACCGACAACGACAGTATACTCCCTTGGCTCTCCGTTTTC
>CAMEPN010000160.1 GCA_945931735.1 uncultured Clostridia bacterium | reverse complement strand
CAGATTAGCGTAGACAGGTACGCTCTCATTCAGCCACAAGGTTATTCCTTCCTCCGGCAGGTCGTGCGATACTCTGCCATAATTGTATTTGTGTATCTTGCTGACCTCGCCGCATTGATTGAGTATGCCGTTTGATCCGGACTTTAGGGCGGAACTGTCAACGGGCAGCTCAAAGAAACCTTCAAAGTAAACAAATAACGCTGCCTGCACCATATTGTCAAGACTCAGCGTCCATTCTTCTTCCGGGACGTCTGCGTCACGCAGGGCAAGCTCGATAGCGTTCTGGGAATCCTCAACATATTGGTCGAAACTCTCATCTATGCCGAAAATCTCCGCCCACATATCGTTTGCAGGACATTCCAGCGTGATACTTAGCTTGTTGTTAGTGCGCTCGGTGGTTATCGAAATCTGACCGTCATATACGGTATCTTCAAGCAACGAAATAAGGTTTGAGGTTTCAAACACATTCAGTTTAATCGCTCCGCTGCCGTCTGTTAGCCCCTGCCATGTGGAATGGAGATACTCCTCGGCGGCTTCGGCGGTTTCAGGAATGTTACCTATCGCCTCGGCAAGCTGCGCGTCAAGACTTTCTTCCGCGGCACTTTGCTCGTTCATATTCACCAGAAACTCCCGGCATTGGCGGACATTGTACATAGCAAGGAACCGCGGCAGATAGATAGTGCCGCCGCCGATACAGGTGTACTCAACAGTCTGCGTGCTGCCGGTGCTGTCGGTCACATTAAGTGTTTGGACGGTGCAAGCCTTCCCGTCCTCGGTAGTGGTTTCATCGTAGAGGTACTCATACTGCGGCATACTTTCCATAGCACGGAGATAGAGAAATCGCTTTACGCTGTCCTCATAACCGCTGATACGCTCTATTCCCGTATCATCTGTAAATTGCGGCTTTGTTATATCCGAATAGTCCATATCCGAACTGAAATCGGCTATGTATTCGTCAAATTCGCTCTGCGAGCTTATTGCACGGAGAACAGCGGCATAGGTTTCCATGACCGATTGTGCCTGCGCTATTTCCTCGCTGTCGTAGAGAATGAGGGTACTGCCGTCAAAGCCGCTGTTGATAGCCGCCTTTGATAGATTAACTGAGAAATCGGGCATGAAATCATAGACCTCGCGCTTTATATCTCCGTCAATTTCAGCGTTCATTCCGTCAAAAACCTCGCTGATACAAGTCCTGATATATCTCCAATGGTTTTGCAGGTCGGTTGTCTGAATAATATCCAGCAGACCGCTTATAAAGCCGGCAAATGCCGTGAATATCATCATAATCAGACCGATAACTACCATGATAATTTTCAGAACAGTATTGCGCCCCTGTTCGCTGGATAGGGACTCGGCAATAACGGCAATTAGTTTCGGGTTGACCGCCATAATACACCTCCGTCATATTTCCGGCAGAATGAGCAGCAAAATCGCAAAGGTAACGGGTATTGCTGTAATGAGTACGGGTAAGGAAATCATCTTCCGCCGCCCTTTCCGAAAATCGCAAGCCTTTCGTCTGAAAATTCAAACTTGACTTTGACCGCCTGTGAACCGACTTTCATCAGAGCAATACCTCGCTGTTTTGCGGCAATCAGCTCATACTGCGCCTCATTAAGCGCAAATACCTCTTTTGTTTCGCGCAGGCTGTCGCCGTCAACTCCGAACAGCAGCTTGAATGACGGCAAATCAAGAACCGCCTGTCCGTAAAGTCTTATCTGCGGGTCGAGGAAATCGGTGATTGATTGTGTTGCAACAACAATGCTGCCTTCGTACTTTCTTGCTCTTTTTTCAGCATTACGCAGAAATTCAAGGGATTGAGGTACATTCGGGTCTATCATAGTCCAGCATTCGTCTGCAACAAGCATAATGCGCTCGGTGGGGTCGCGTGTGATTTGCTCCCAGCACCATGAAAGCACATTGAAATACTGTGCGGCAAGAACGGAACCTGACATTTGCACCAGCGACTTTGTATCCAGCACCACGAAGGAGCTGTGCGGAGAAATGGTAGTGTGTCCGTTCCACAGCCCATGGTCTGCGCCGTTTGCGGCAGACTCCAGATAGGTTTTCAAGTCCTCATAGTAAACAGAATTGCTGTCCTTACCGCACTTGCTCTCAATCAGGCGGTAAAGGTCGCCTATAGTTGGGAACTGCTCGTTCTTTAATCCGCGAACATCTGTATTCCATGTAATTCCGTACCGTGCGTATAGCTCGACAATGGTCTTGTTAAGCAAAGCGCGTAATCTATCGTCCATTGACGGTATGTATAGCTGGAAGAAAGTTTCAAGGGTTTTAAGGTGAATTGCCAAATCGCCTATTCCGTCGTTATCCGAGGTGTTCTTATCGTCCTCGTCCTTTGGCGCAGGGCGCACCTGCAACGGATTGATTAGACCGCCACGCCCTCCGGCAACGTCTATCCAGTCACCGTCAAAGAATTCACCGCGGCACATATCCTTGTATTCACCTTCGGGGTCGATGATTATGATTTTTGTGCCGTGAGCGTATTCGCTGGCGACAATGTGCTTTGTCGCGGTAGATTTGCCCGTTCCTGTGCCGCCGATAATGGTTATATTGCTGTTGGTGCGGCTCTTTTCGCGCTTCCAAAGGTCTAAAAGAATTATACCGCCGCCGCTGTCCTTCCCGAGATAGTAGCCGCTGCCGTCGTTAAAGCCGGACGCAGCAAATGGAAAACCGCCCACAAAGGTGGAAAGCGGAAACGCTCGACGGGAAATCTCGTTTATTTCTTTGTTCTGTGCATAGGTGGGGCTGATATGCTGATAGCCCTCTTTCTGCAAATTAGCAAGCACACGCAGGCGGCAGCCCACGGTGTTCGCAAGGGACACTACTCGCTGACAACGTTCCTGGAAATCGTCCTCGTCATTTGAGATAACCATAATGGTGGTATTCCACACGCCCATTGTTTCGTTGTTCTGATCCATCTGCCGCATGGCGTTCTCCTGGTCATCAGCAGACTTTTCGGCTCTCTGGCGTTCAAGGGAGTCTTTCGTTGATAGCTGAATACCGCGCTGGGTGGTTATGTTCTTTGACATATTGGCAAGAAGTAAGCCGTTGTCGATTGGTTCGTAGTTTATAGCAACGATGGTACCCGGAAGATTGGTGAGCTTTGAGTACCAGCCATAATCGGGATTGGACGGATAGCTGATAACCGTATAGACACGGCAGAAATACTCGCCGAGCATAAAATCATTGCGGTTAAATTCCAGACCAACAGGTGTTATCGCCGCCTGCAAAGCGGTGTTTATCTGTAATTCTTCAAATTCGTTCTGTTTCATAGGGTGTCCTTTCATCTTTCTTTCAGCACGGAAATCTTCTCGTCAACGTCTGTGTTTTCAAGGTGAGCATAAGCGGGAATGTTCACAAGGTTGCAAAGACGGACTAGACCGCGGCTGTCAACAACGCTTGCTTTAATGCGGTTTTCGTTATATATCTTTGCAAGTTCCTCGGCTCTTGCAACGATACCGCGCTCGTCCTCGCGCTTGGTGCTTTCCCAGATGATGATGTAATACTGACGTTCTAGCGTTTCACCGGACATTACCATTCCCGCAAGCTCGTCCATTTCTGCTTTTATCAGCTTTCGCCTGCCGCCGGCAGCATCGTTTTTTAGCTGTTCATAATTGCGGAGGGCGCGGGATATATCAACAGGACGGGATACCGCGATATACTTGTATGGGTATTTTACAGAGGACAAGCGAGAGGAGAGGTTTCGCTTTATAACCTCCTGCTCCGCATTTGAAAACAGCTCGATTGACAAACCTTCGATCTGTACGGCTGCGATTATCATATCGTCAATAGTGTAAAGGCATTTTTCGCCTAGTGTTCGGGCATTTATAAACTCCTGCGCGGTTGCTTTTGCGGCTTTCTCCCTTTCTTCTTCATCATTCGACTTTGTTTTTCTGGCAGTTTCGTTTTTGCGAAACCACCAGAGAAAGCCGCCGCAAAGCGCAAGCACAATAAGGGAAATTGCTATCTGCATTGGATTTGTTCCTTTCTGAATTAAGGTTCAATCTCGTTTTCATCGGTCTGCTCGTTCTGCATGGATAAGTGCGCCCATATTGCTGACGGATATGCTTTAAGCGTATAATCCGGTGAGCTGCATAAATCAAGAACGTCTGCGGGGTTATTAATCACCTATAAAGACAGAGCCTTTGTTCTCTCTCCACATTTCTGCGGCAAGGCTGGTCTTGATACGAACGGGATTGCTTTCTGTGGTTCGCCCTAGAGCTGCGTCAATACTTTCCACATTATCAATTATAAGCTGACCATTTCCGTCAACAATGGCATATTTCACATCGGGCGAAAGCCCGTAGTTTACGCTCTCCACAAGGTACTGCGGATTGTCGGAAAGGAGCTGCCTTCCGTCAACTACTCTCCATTCGCCTTCAAGTCCGTCCGGAAGAATAACGCTCTCGCCGTTTATGCTGATAGGTTCATATCGGGTGTTGATGTAATGGTCATAGGCAGCGGGAATACGGTCAAAGGGGAATGATGTTCGCTGCTCTTTCACCTCGCCGCCGCTGAAATAATTCATAACAGCCACAGAACGCCTGTCCGAATTAAACTCAATTTCAAGCACATTTTCAGAGCTTATCATATTGTCGATATAATCTGTTTGAGGGATAAACAGCGCCGATTTGGATAATGTTTCAGCAAGGCTGTCGGTATGAAACAGCATAAGTGCATCAGCCGTGTCCAGTTCATCACAGCGGAAATACAACTTTTTTCCGTTCTCAATCAACGAAATGAGAGTAATAGTGTTGGTAGTGCGGTTGTTTTCGTTCAGAAGATCGTTCGCGGTTTCATTCCCCATATCGCACCATTGGACAAGAATGTTGTATAAACAATCTTTCTGAAAATATGGGTGATATGTGTTTACAAGTTCTCTGTCAAGCCTGCTATCTCTGATGCAATGCTTAACAAAATCGTATGTGTTTGTGCCTTCGTAAAACTCCGCAGGAAAATCTTTCGTTCCTTTTTCGGCAATCATGCGATTTATGAGAGAAATCACCTTAGAAACGCTGTATGTCATAGTAATTCGTTGTCCTCCCAATCGTAATCGTCATCACCGCAGTAAGTCCATTTGTGTGGATACTGTCACGGTGAATGTATCGCCTATCTGTATCTTACCGTTTTTCGACCAGACAACGGTTGGGGTAATTCCCATGGTT
>CAMEPN010000159.1 GCA_945931735.1 uncultured Clostridia bacterium | reverse complement strand
GTCTATTATCCAAAATTTTGAAATTTACAATTATGTGTATTTGTTTATTTTGTAAAGCAGCTTCTTTTTTGCAATTATTTCTTTTTTGTTCGTCCTGTCTGTCAGTATCTTTATTTCAATGAATAATAAGTCTTTTTCTTGCCTTTCCGTATATACGTAATTTGCTGATGTTGCATACTTCTGTTTTAGGTTCTCGGGCTTGAATTTATCTTTTATTTGTTCGTAAAGATCTTTTCATGTCGAGCTTGCAAGATTAATTTCAATCTTTATATCGTTTATTATTATTCCTTCTGTCTCATTTGTTTCATTTGTAAGCTTATATCCTTTTATAAGTCCTATTTCTTTGTAAATGTAGTGCTTTGTTGATTCGTTTACCTTTATTACGTTTTTCATTTTTTTATATTTCTCCTTTTATTTTTTCGAATCTATATTAACTACTGCTTTATGATTGTTTGATTGATTTATCTCTATTGATTTATTTTCTGCATAGTATTTCCTTACATATTCTTTAAGTATCTGTTCTATCTGCTTGTTTTTACTTCTTCCTTCTTCTTTTGCTATTTTTATAATTTCTTCGTTGAGTTCTTCATCTATTCTTAGATTAAAAAATACAGTACTCATTTGATACCACCTCTTTTAATTGATTTTACTATATATTTACTAATTATTCTAGCTTCATTTTGGTACTATTTCAGTATTGACTTTTTGAATTTTTTATGATAGTATTATTTTAGTACCATTTATGTACTTAACCCTTTGGCCGTTGGGGTTAAAACGGCTACCATGCCAACCGCGCAGCGGGGCAAATAATTTTATCGTCCTTATGGACAGAAAAGGAGTATATTATGTACGTTATCAATGGTTATCAGTCAAAGGGTGTTATCGAGGAGACTATGTTGATGTGATATCTCTTCTCGATGGTTCTGTTTATAAAGCCTATAAAGAATTATACTGTTACTGAGGGGCTTTTATTCCTGTCGTTTGTTGTAGGAGCTTTTGCCTTTGTTGCTAAAGCTTTCAGAAAGAGGAGGGTAAATAAAAATGTTTGATTCTGAGACTTTTATGCGTATGATTGGTTGGTCTCGTTATATTGACGCTTTGCTTACTAGTGCTAATGGTGGCGAGGATTGGTCTTTTGCAGATCTTTTCTTTAATACTCTTCCGTGTGTGCTTCAGATGTTCTTTATTATCTGGCTGCTTAACTGGCTTCTTGGTATGATTGCTGATACTGTGCGTTGCGCAGGTCGTGGGGGGCGTTTATGATCGAGTTCAGACTTTTTCTTAAGCGTTTAAGGCTTTTACCTCGTTTTCTAGTATCTATATTTCTCGATTTGTTTCATTGGCTTATATCTCGAGGTTGGACCGTTTTTGAGGGTTGGGGGCTTCATATTTACATAGGCAAATTTGGACAAGGTAAGACTTGCTCTATGGTTCGCAACGCTTATAATCTCTGTTGCCGTTATCCTTATCTTAATATTCTCACTAATGTGCAGCTTAATAACTTCCCCGAGGGCTGTAAGATTGAAAAGCTTACTTCTGCTCGTCAGATCTTAGACGCTCCCGATAATACTATTGTAATTATCGATGAAATCGGTACTATCTTTAATTCTCGTGATTGGAACAGTTCTAAGGGCGGCGTTCCTAAGCCTTTGTTTCAGCACCTTTGTCAGTGCCGACATCGTCACATGATGATTTTGGCTACTACTCAGGATTGGATGTTTATGGATAAGCAACTCCGTCAGATTACTGCTGATGTAACTGTCTGCTCTGCCTGGCTTGCGCATCCGTTCAGTCGTATGATTACTAATCGTGTTTATGACGCTCGGGAGTATACTATGTTTTTTGAAAATCCTATGCTTCCTCTTACTGCTATTGACTTTGATGTTTACATTCAGTCGGATAAGCTGCGCGGTCTTTATGATACTAAGGAAATGGTAGAAACTATGTTGTCTATGGAGTTTGTCCCTGACGCTGAGATTTTAGCTAATCAGACCGGTGATCCTGTTGCTCCTTCTGATGTTCCCGCTGATAAAAAGAAGCAGGCTGCACTTCTTAATAAAATTCGTAAAGGTGGTTTAATGTAATGGTAACTCGTCAATTTGACTGGCTTACACTGTCTTGTCTTACTGAACGTGAGGATTACACTGTTGATAAGCTGCTTACCGAGGTTCTTGTGTGTTTACATATTGAGGATCTTTTTCCGATGTTTACTTGTGTTGGTCGTGGGCGTTTTTATGCTGCTGTTTATCGTTATAACGATATTTCTGTTAAAGTACCTTCCGAGGCTCGATTTACTAAGCAGGGTATTTGTGTTGAGTTCTCCGGTAATGGTCTAGCTTTTTATCAGGATTTTCTAAAACAACGTGGCATTGAGCTCCGATCTATCTTTAAGGCCTGGCGCGCCATGTCTGTTGGTGGTCTTTTTACTCGTGTTACTCGCGTTGATTATGCTGTCGATGATGTTACCAAAAATGATGGTACTCCTCTTCTTACTCTTCGGAAGATACGTAATTGCGTTAAAAATCATGAGTTCCGAAGCCGTCTTTCAATGAGGAATGATATAGACGAGCCTACTTATGTCGAGCCTACTCGATCTTTTAAGAATGATATTTTAGTTGGTGATACTATTCGTTTTGGTCACCGTCGTTCGGTCGTTTCGTGCAAGTTCTATGATAAGAAGCTCGAGCAGCAGAAGAAACATCTTGCCATTCCTGATGATGTGATTTCTTGGGTTCGCTGTGAGTTTGAGTTTCACGATAGCCGGGCTATGTCTGTTTTTAATGCGTTTTGTGATTATTCTGATACTGAATTTGCTTCTCATATGTCTAAAGTTTTCAATAATTATATTTGCTTTATTAATTCTGATGATATCAATCATTCTCGTTGTTCTGTTAAGCGTTGGTGGTCTGAGTTCCTCGGCACTGCTGAGAAGCAAAGTCTTACTATACCTAAATTTAAGCCTAGTACTTTTTCAGGTGTATCAACTTGGATTGATAAAATAGCACCTACTCTTGTAAATTTCATTCGTTGTGTGGGTCCGCTGGCTTTTATGTCTATCCTTAAAAAACATCTTAATGATGAGCCGTCTGTGCGTCATAAGCAGTTGCAGGAAGATTTTTTCTTGTTCTGCTCTCAGGAGCTGCGCGAGAAGCGTGATAGTAATACTTTTTCTCATGACCATCGTTATGACTATGTTAAACGTTGCGGTTTGGATCCGTGGATATATACATCTACTCAGTCGGAGACTTCGCTGCTTCTTACGCTTCAGAAAGATTATAAGCGTTATCATACTGTTAATGGCTTGTCCTGGGAGCCGTTCAAGGTTAAAGAGAAGTCTGTTGCTCAGCTTCGTTATGATGATTATCCTCCGGAGCTTCTGACTGCTGTCGATGATGGCGATGATCTTGAATTCTATTCGGATTTTTATGAGGTTTCTCATGCTACTGTCTGAAGCCTTTTCTTTGTTTATGTTCGAGCAGCGTGTTAAGAATAATTCGCCTGCTACTATAGCTTATTATAGTTATTTTCTTACTGAGTTTCTTAATTGGCTTGAGATAACTGAGGTTGAGGAGCTTGATATCATTCATTACAAGGATTATATCCTTTATCTTGCTGATACCGGTATTAAAAGCACTTCAATCAATACTAAGATACGTGCGGTTAAGGCGTTCTATAATTTCCTTATCGATGAGGAGAAGATCGGAGATTGTTCGCGTAAGCTTCGCCTGGTTAAGCAGTCTCGCCAAGAGATTATACCCCTCTCTGATGATGAAATATATATTCTGTTGAATAGTTTTGATATTTCTGATAACTTCGATCTTCGCAATAAGTGCATTGTTCTCGTTATGCTTGATTCAGGTCTACGTCGCTCCGAGGTTTCCCGGCTGCGTGTTTCTGATATTGATATCCGAAATAAGCATATTCTTGTTAATGGAAAAGGCTCTAAGCAGCGTATAGTTCCTCTTGGAGATACTGCTGCCGAGTTCCTCGCGCTTTATCTTGAAAGATTTTCGGTTCGTTTGGGTCAGCGATCAGCGCCGTTCTTCTCCGATCGGTGCGGAAATCCTCTCGAGGTAAACGCTATTGACAAGATTTTTGATAAGCTTAAGCAGATTACCGGCATAGATCGCTTACATCCTCACTTGCTCCGTCACACCTTCGCTACGCTGTATATAGTCGACGGCGGAGATCTCGAAACGCTTCGGATCTTGATGGGTCATAGCAGTATTGCTATCACTCAGATTTATCTTCATCTCGCTACTAATTATAAGTTGTTGAAGGATAAGCATAATTCTCATATAGACAAATTGCACAAATAGGCACCTTGATTTTTTTATTTTCTTGAAATAATAAAAAATCGGTCAAAATTGACCGATTTTTCGGTTTGCTCTGGTACGCCTGATGCGATTCGAACGCACGACACACGGCGTCGGAGGCCGTTGCTCTATCCAGCTGAGCTACAGGCGCGGATAGAATTTTCTAAAAATAACATAAATACCGCGCCTAGGGACAGCGCGGTATAAATGGTGAGCCATCCGGGACTCGAACCCGGGACACCTTGATTAAAAGTCAGGAGGTGATAACTGTGGATTGGCTTGATTTTGGGCTTCTTGATGGTGATGCAGATAACTGAATAGCCTTGCGCAGCTTTCCGGATCCATGCGCCGGAGGGCTGTTTTTTTGTCCCCCGCCTTTCCCCCGCACTCGTCCCCGCGTCTGGTTCCCTGCTCTCCTGCTTCCGCCTGACCCAGAGCGCCGAGCCTTATTATCAGAAAAAAGACGAAGTCTTCTAATAAAACAAATAAAAAGGCCTTTGCCAAGCTTTCTGCGAAAGCGGGTTTTTAATTCAGAACTCGCAGAGTGATGATTTTTTCAACGGTTGGAAGGTCATTTTTTAGCGGAAACGGAAAAAACTCGGTTGGAAATTCGGTTTTCCGAGGAACGAAGGAAAATCGAATTTTCAACGGAGTTTTTCTGTTGGAGCGTTAAGAAAAATGAGCTTTCAACGGTTGGAAAAATCAGCTCTCGTTGCTTAGCGCAGTAGCTTTCGGAACGATCAGCAAGCCGCGCCCCGGCTCTCAAGGCGGGGTCAGCGCGCCCCTCCGGGGCGCGTTGAGCCCGCCGGCGCGGCTTGTATGTCCGTTTAGTAATACGGACATACAAAATACAAAAACAAAGACGTAAAACGTTATAA
>CAMEPN010000158.1 GCA_945931735.1 uncultured Clostridia bacterium | reverse complement strand
AAATACTGCGAACTGGGCAAGCCCGGCGAGGGCGATGTCATAAAGTGCTCCAAATTCGGCGACGTAAAGACATATGATTCCTGCAAGAAGTTCGTATATTCGCCGCTCAAGCGCATTCCCAAAAAGGAGCTTCAGCTTGCAAATTCTGCGGTCAACGATATTGATATCTGATAAAAAACCAGCTCCCGACGACCGTTCGGGAGCATTTTTTCGGGGGTATTCATGGTTTTCGGAGAAAAGGAAAAAGACAGGCTTTTTGAGCTGGAGCAGCTTTGCTTCGGCAAGGACTGGACGCGGGAAATGCTCTGCGAGGAGCTTGACAGCCCGCTGTCCCTGTGCGAGGTGACTGTCTGCGGCGGGGAAATATGCGCGTTTGCGCTCGGGAAGCTCGCTGCCGACGAATGCGAGCTTTATCAGATATGCGTCCACCCCGACCTGCGCAGGCGCGGGATAGCCGCCGAGCTGCTCGCGCGGTTTATCGGGAGCATGAAAAATCGCGGCGCGTCGGTGTGCTTCCTTGAAGTCAGAAGCCGCAACGCCCCCGCGATAGCCCTGTACAACTCATGCGGCTTTGAGCAGATTTCCGTCCGCAAGGGGTATTACAGCGACGACGATGCTGTAATAATGAGAAGATATATTACAGATTGACATATTTTGCCGCCGGTCGACAAATTTCTGTATGTTATATTTTTGCTTTATATTACTTCACGACAAAAATGCACCCTTTTCGGGTGCATTTCATATTTTCAGTGGAAGCTGCGTTTCTTATTCCCCATAAGTATCCTTATCATTTTCGAGAGAACCTCGCGCTTTATCGGCTCATAAAGCTCGGGCACACTGCCTGCGGGGTCGTCCGCGCCGCTCATCGGTATCTCCGCAAATCTCGCGGGGGCGTCCTCCGAAACCATCGCCGACAGCGCCGCTGCGCATTTTTCGCAGCTGCACGCGTTGAACCTGCGGAGCGTTTCGGTAACATTCTCTTTTATCGCCGCCTGAGTAAGGTCGACGGAAACGGTCGGCTCTTCCTCGTCGGGCGCAAGCATCGCCTCGGCGTCCCTGCGCATTACCTTTGAAAGCGGCTCAATTCCGCGAAGCTGCTTCGGAATGCGGCTTTTTCCCGCAATAACAACAGGATTGACGGGCGGATCACCGCTGATAAGCTTCATGACCTGCGGGGTCTTGCTGCTGACGTAAGGGCGCTCCTCCGGAGCCGTTTTCGGTTTCTTTTTTCCGCTCATTTATCCCCGTTCTCTCCCTCGTCGGCAGTCAGCTCGTCGATAAGCGCGTTGAACTCGCGCGCGGACTTCGACTTCGGTGCATAGGTGATTATGCTCTCGCCGTGCGCGGGAGCCTCCGCTATGCTGACGCCTGCGCTGATACGCGTTTTCAGTATCACAGTGTCGAGCTGCTTCGCTATCATCTGCGCCAGCTCCTCGACCTCTTTCGTGAGCGTCAGGCGGGGATTGTACTTGTTGAGAAGTATCCCACGAACGAAAAGCGACTTGTTGTAATACCGCTGAACGGCAAATATCGTTTGCTTGAGCTGCGCGATGCCCTGAAGCGAAAGTATCTCGCACATCATCGGGATAATAAGCTCGTCCGAGGCGGTATAAGCGTTTATCGTAAGCACCGACAGCGCGGGCGGGGTGTCGATGATTATATAGTCATAGTCATCTGCCGCGTCGCTGAGCTGCTCGCGCAGGACATACTCGCGGCCTACGCCCGTCATCTCAAGTTCCAACCCCGAAAGCAGGATATTCGACGGAACAACGTCGCATATCTCGCCGTGCTGAATTGCGTCCTCAAGCTCGCAGTTTCCCTTGAGCACATCATATATCGTGTAATTCTCGTCCGACTCTATTCCGAGAGAAAAGCTCAGATTGCTCTGCGGGTCGAGGTCGACCGCCAGCACCCTTTTCCCGCGCAGCGAAAGACCGCCGCACAGCGCGCTGCACGTCGTTGTCTTTCCGACGCCGCCTTTCTGATTTGTCACAGCAATAACCTTTGCCAAATTTATTCCTCCATAACATAAAGGCGGGCAAATTTTCTTGCCCGCCCTGTGTTTTATTGACCTGACCTAAGCAGGGCAAAAGCATTTAATGTGCGGTGCTTTAATAACCCTCGGGGTCGATGTATTCGCCCGACGCGCTGTCCTCCGGCATATAAACATGGTAGTTCGTCTTGCCGTTCTTCTTAACGAAATACATCGCTGTATCCGCGTAGGAGATAAGGTCGTTGACATTGTCGGAATGCTCGGGGCAGTAGGTAATGCCTATCGAAACGCGGACGTTGATTATCGTGCCGTCGGAGGTCGTATATCCTACATACAACTCGTCGATTATGTTCATCGCGATAGCTTCGAGGTTGGCAATATCCTCCTGATTTGTATAGCACAGTACGAATTCGTCGCCGCCGAAACGACCCGCAAAGCCGCCCCTGTCGTCGACCTTCTTCCTAATAGAGTCCGCAACGTATCTAATTACCTCGTCGCCGATGGTATGACCGTATCTGTCGTTGATGAACTTGAAGTCGTCGACGTCTATGAACATTATGCCGATCTTGTTCTGACCGCGGCGGTCGATCTCGCTGGTAAGCGTTCTGATGAACGTATTTCTGTTGTAAAGCTGCGAGAGGAAGTCGTAGCTTGCGCGCTCGGAGAGCTGAAGCTCCATCTTCTTATCGTTGTCGATATCGGTGATTACCCCGACAACTCTCAGCGGCTCGCCAAGACGGTCGGTAATGCACACGGCTCTCAGAGATATCCAAATTACCGCGCCGCTCTTTGTCTTGAGCTGATATTCCGCGCTGTATCCGTTCTTGTTCTTGAGCAGGGTGTTGATGTCGCGCTTATATTTTTCCGCGTCCTCGGCGCTCATGAGTGAGTCGATGAACTTGCCGTTGGAAAGGGTGGAAACCGAGGGATCCAGCTCAAACTTAGCCAGCGCGTTCGGCGAAACGTACATACGCTCCTTGTGGAAATCCCACTCGAACAGCATATTATCGGACAGCTCCGCGATAGTGCGGTGGCGTTCCTCGCTCAGATATACCTCGTCGAGAAGCTCGTTGAAGGATGTCTGGATCTCGCCAAGCTCGCTCTTGCGGTTCTTGACCTTGAAGCGCACCTCGCTGCTGCCCTCTTCCTTGCCGATCTCTTCCATCGTCTTGAGCATTTCATGCATACTGCCGACGAATTTTGTGATGATGAATATTGCAACCAGCGAAGCCAGCGCGCAAACCACGAGGATAACACCCCAGCCGATGATATTCGTTGTTGTGGAGAAAGAACCGAATGTGCCGGAATCCGCTATGCCGACCCATCTCCATGTGGTGACATTCGGGATTATACCGCAGGCATAAGCGTACTTGCCCGCATTGCCGGTAATCATATTTTCGGAATTATTGTTGCCTGAAACGTTGGACGCCAGCGCGAACATATTGGGTATTTCATTCGAGAAAGCGGTGTCAAGCTGACCGTTCTTCATTACGGAGCCTGTGCCGTCGAAATTGAGCGCGTTGCCCGCGTTATCGACGAGGACAAGGTGAGCGCCCGAGAGATATGTACCGTTTATTGCCTTAACAAGGCTGCTGTCAGCGCCGAGGGAAACTACCATGCAGACATAACCGAGCTTGCCGCCCGTCTTGCTGTCAGGGTCGGCGTAAATCTCCTTGGAAACGAAAATTCCGTCGGTCTGATATTTCTCCCATGTCATGACTGCGGAAACGGTGGGCATACCCTCGCTGTCAAAATGCTCGAAGCTGCCGTTTGAGCCTTTCGCAGAAGCGACGATAGTTCCGTTGTCGCTGATGACAAGGATATCGAGGACATCGGGGTTGTTGTCCGCATACGCCTTGATTATGCTGTCTGCGGAGGACGAGCCGTTGTCTGCGGTATCAATGACCGCGTCGAGCTTCGCCATTACGTTAACGTCCGCGATATAGCCCGAGAACACCTGATCAACCGCCGCAGATTTTGAAAGAGAAACGGTTTTCAGAGTATCCGTCTTTGCGTTGGTCTCATACCCTGCCAATGAAAAGGTCCCGACTACGCCCAGAATAAGCGCGGGAAGTATTGCAAAAATAAGCAGTATTCCCGTCAGGACGACCTTTAGCTTTGCGTTGTTCATTGATTCTCCCCCTAGGTTGAATATATTTTTTAAATGATGAAACTGCCTTTCGGCGCGTTAAAATTTCATTTCCTGTGCCATTTCTTTCTGGCGCTGCTCGGACTGGACCTTGTAGATATACTTTCCGATGTAGTCCTCCTGCGCGGCGGTAAGCCCCTGGAACTCGCAGCCGTAGCCTTTTACGCCACCGTCCTCGTCTTTCTGGACACGGAGCACCTTAACAACGGCGTTGAGCTTGTAGTCGACGAACAGGTCTATCTCAACGCAGACAAGATCCTCTTCCTCGAACGCGCAGCCGGCGCATTTCATAAAAATGCCGCCGATGTTGATATCCAGTATCTCGATCGCCTCGGGAACGTCAAATCTGACCGACTCCTCCCCGCGCATAAAGAACAGTGCGCGGCCTTTTTCCTGCGTTTTGATCTTGAAATACCTGCGCCGCTCCTGGAGCACCTCTGTACCGTCGTCCTTGAAGAGCTTGATGTTAAGCTGCTTTGCCATTGACATAGAAACAGAGCCTGCATATCTTATGCGTTCGCCCGCTTTCGTAGTCGCGATAACGTTTACAGTAGTATTATGTTCAAGTTCACGGAGTGAAGAGCCTTTTATAATAAGTATGCTTTCATCGTCAGAGCCGAGATTTTTCGGAAAGTTAAAGTTTCTCTCCGCCGTCAATATTACCGAGCCGCTTTTGTCCAGTATATCAATTTTAACTATCTTACTACTGAATAACAAACGCATCAAACCCTTTTATACAAACTCGAGCCGCAGCACCGCTCTGCGGGACGCAGCAAACCGCTGCCATAAGCCCGCCGCACAATGCGCACTTTATGGCATAATAGTTATATTAACATTATACATTATTCAGTCGATAAAATCAAGAGGAAATGCAATAATTCTAAAAATCGAACAACTTTTTTATTATTTTTTGGGTAACATAACAACACCGCACCCCAAGGCGTGCCTGCCGTAAAGAATTTAATCCCGAGAAGCGAGTGTTCTTCTCGGGCATTTTGTTATCTTACAGATAAATGGGAATT
Source organism: uncultured Clostridia bacterium (assembly GCA_945931735.1). Taxonomy (GTDB): domain Bacteria; phylum Bacillota; class Clostridia; order Oscillospirales; family Ruminococcaceae; genus CAG-115. Next base: position 54 of record CAMEPN010000158.1, on the reverse strand, counting down.
TGGCGGGGTACCTCGACACGCACTCCGCGCTTCGCGCGGAAATGATTTTCGCTT
>CAMEPN010000157.1 GCA_945931735.1 uncultured Clostridia bacterium | reverse complement strand
TTGCGGTGGTCGGCATGGTGGGAGTTATCAAGGAGGGCGCACCCGAATGGTACGAGCCTATCGGAATATTTATCGCGATAGCGCTGGCGACGCTGGTTTCCACGTTCTCCGAATATCGCAACGAAAACGCGTTCCAGAAGCTTCAGGAAGAGGCTTCGCGCATCATGTGCAAGGTATACCGCAACGGCGTTATCACCGAAGTTGCGATAAACGACATAGTTACCGGCGACGCGATACTTCTGCAAGCGGGCGACAAGATCCCTGCGGACGGTATCATAATCGACGGCGACGTAAAGGTAGACCAGTCCGTGCTCAACGGCGAGAGCCGCGAGGCTAAGAAGATCGCTGTTCCCGAGGGCTGGACTGACACCGACGAGAACACTAATTTCGATAACGAATACAAGGTATTCCGCGGAGCGGTAGTATGCTCCGGCAACGCTGTAATGCAGGTAACCGTTGTCGGCGACAAGTCCGTTTACGGCAAGATCGCGAGCGAGCTTCAGACCGACGACGACCGCGACACTCCCCTCAAGCTCAAGCTCGGCAAGCTTGCCAACGGCATAAGCAAGTTCGGCTATATCGGCGGTATCGCTATCGCTGTGGCAATGCTCCTCAAGACGCTGTTCTTCGTTGACGGCGGCGTTCAGGCGGTGCTCTTCGCGGGCGGCGAGTTCCAGTGGCTGACCCTTGTTGAGGCTGTAATTCAGGCAGTAATGCTGGCGGTAATCATTATCGTAATGGCTGTCCCCGAGGGGCTCCCGCTTATGATAGCCATTGTTTCCGCGCAGAACATGGGCAAGATGCTCAAGGATAATGTCCTTGTAAGAAAGGTTGCGGGTATCGAAACCGCAGGCTCTCTGAATATCCTTTTCTCCGATAAAACAGGCACCATCACAAAGGGCAAGCTTGAAGCAGTGTCCTTTATCGACGGCGCGGTACACGAATACAAAACCTTTGGCGAGGTCAAGGGCAAGCTCCATGACATTCTCTCGCTGTCCATTCATAAGAACACTCTTTCCGTTATCAGCGGCGAGGGCAAGGACATGAGAGTTATCGGCGGCAACGCGACAGAGCGCGCTATCCTCGGCTTCGCGGCGGGTGAACCCTGCAAGGCAGAGGTCGTTTCACTCGGCAATATCCCGTTCAACTCCACCAACAAATATTCCGCGACGCAGGTCGACGGCGATTATTCGCTTTCGCTTATCAAGGGCGCGCCCGAAAAGATACTCCAGCGCTGCTCGCATTATTACGACGAAAACGGAAACAAGCAGCCGTTCAACATGACCGAGCTTAACAAGAAGATCGACGAGCTTGCAAACCGCGCTATCCGCGTGCTTGCAATCGCAACGAGCGAGGACGCTCTCGGCGAGGAATCGCTTCCCGCAGGGAACAACTGGACGCTGGTCGGCGTTGTCGGCATACGCGACGAGGTACGTCCCGAGTCCGTAACGGCTATCAAGGAAGTTAAGGGCGCAGGCGTTCAGGTTGTAATGATAACCGGCGACCGCAAGGAAACCGCTGTCGCTATCGCAAAGGAAGCGGGTCTGCTTGAAAATGATACTGATATCGTACTGACCTCCGACGAGCTTGCAAAGCTGTCCGACGAGGAGATAAAGACAAAGCTTAAGGATATCCGCGTTATCGCGAGAGCGCTGCCCTCCGATAAGAGCCGTCTTGTCCGTCTCGCGCAGGAGCTTGACCTTGTTGCAGGTATGACCGGCGACGGAGTAAACGACTCTCCCGCGCTCAAGAAAGCCGACGTTGGCTTCGCAATGGGCGGCGGTACGGAGGTCGCAAAGGAAGCTTCCGATATCGTTATCCTCGACGACAACTTCAACTCCATCGACCGCGCGATACTTTACGGAAGAACGATATTCAACTCTATCCGCAAATTTATCGTATTCCAGCTCACTATCAACGTTTCTGCGGTTCTTATCAGCTTTATCTGCCCGCTTATCGGACTTGAAAACCCGCTGTCGGTTATCCAGATACTTTGGGTAAACCTCGTAATGGACACCCTCGCGGCGCTTGCATTCGGCGGCGAGCCTGCGCTCAGCCGTTTCATGAAGGAAAAGCCCAAGCGCAGAAACGAACCTATCATCAGCAAGAACATGATGTCGCAGATAGTTACGGGCGCGGCGTGGACATTCATTCTCTCGCTCGGTCTGCTGGTTCTCGGCAGCTTCCCGCTCGGCGGCGACAGCTACCTCGAGCAGTGGGGGCTTATCAGACAGAACACGCTTGACACCGAGCCGCATATGTTCCTGCATACGGCATACTTTGCTTTCTTTATCTTCATCGCGGTATTCAACGCGTTCAACGCAAGAACAGACCGCATGAACCTGTTCGACAATCTTTCCGGGAACAAGGGCTTCCTTACGGTATTCGGAATTATCGCGGTCGTACAGATACTCATGACCTACCTCGGCGGAGCTATCCTCAGCGGATATGGTCTTAATCTGAAGGAGTGGCTGGTCGTACTTGTTATGGCTATATCCATCATACCGATCGACCTCATCAGAAAGGCGATAGTCAAAGCGGCAGGCAATAAGCAGTAAACTGGAATAACGGGCACGCCGGCAGGGACAGCCTGCCGACGGACGCTCGTCGATAATATACAGGAGGAAAATAAAATGGCAGTTAATCTTTCCAAGGGACAGCGTGTAAGTCTGGACAAGTCCGTTACACTGGCAAGAATAGGTCTTGGCTGGGACACCAACCGCTATGACGGCGGTCAGGATTTCGACCTCGACGCCTGCGTATTCCTTTTGGGCGCAAACGGCAAGGTTCTTAAGGACGAGGACTTTGTTTTCTATAACAATCTTTCCGCAAGAAACGGCGCGGTAGTTCACACCGGCGACAACAGAACAGGCGAGGGCGAGGGCGACGACGAGGCTATCATCATCGACTTCAAAAAGATCCCTCCCGAGATCGAGAAGATCGCCGTTACCGTTACTATTTTCGACGCACAGCAGAAAAATCAGAATTTCGGACAGGTTTCCAACTCCTATGTCCGCGTTCTGAAGATAGATAACCCCGATGACGAGCACGGCGAGGAAGTTCTCCGTTTCGACCTTGTTGAGGAGTTTTCGATAGAAACTGCGCTCGTTGTATGCGAGATCTACAGATACAACGGCGACTGGAAGTTCAACGCGGTTGCTGCGGGATATCAGGGCGGACTTGAGGCTCTGTGCCGCTCTTACGGCGTTAACGTCTGATATTTCTTTAGTATCCACGGGAGGCGGCAATGGCTGAGAACATCAACGACATAATCGGGCGCACCCCGCACGGCGGCACTGCGATGCTGCCGTCGGGAGAGTTTGAGGGTCCTGTGTATATCACGAAACCGCTTCGCGTAGTGGGAAACAATACTACCTTGTGGGCAAAGCGCGGCAGCATCATTGAGATAACCGCTCCGTCGGTAACGATCGAGGGGCTGCGCGCCGAGCTTACGGAGGACGATGCGCACACTCCCGCTGTGGTGACCAAATTCCCCGCAGCGGTGCGTGATGTCGAGGTCTACGGCGCTGTCAGAGGCTTCGGAAGGGAGGACGGTATCTTTGATATACCGCGCACTCTTGACCTCGGTGAATTTGCGGCGGAAAGTGAAAACACATATGTAATGACCGTAAACGTTCCTGCGGACGCAGAGCTTATCTGTTCAACTCAGGGCGTAAGGGTCGCTCCGCAGCATATTCCCGCGGGCAGGAATGATGTGACGATAACCGTTAGCGGTATCGGAACGCAGATGTTCCTTTATGCCGAGCTTCTGGTCAAGACGCAGTTCACGCGGCGGATATACATAACAGGCCGCCCGAAAACCGACGCGGCAAAGGCGGAAATGCTCCGCATATATACTGCGCCGGAGCGCAGCGAAAGCGAGATACTTCCAAACGCCGAGCAGACGTCCGTGCATACCGACATCGTGTCGATATCAACGCCTGCGCCCGTTTACGATATGCCCTTGCTTGAAATGAAAAAGGGACAGCGTGTTTCGCTTTATCAGTACATCGGCGGGCGCTGCTCGCTGTCGTTTTCCTGTGTAAAGCCGTCCGATATTGACATTGACCCGTACCTGTTCCTGCTTGACGACAGCGAACGTTCGCTCGGTGACAGGGGGCTGGTGTTCTTCGGGAACGAAATATCGGAGCACGAGGAAGCCTGCTACTTCCCGAACGACGGGCATATTGAGATAGACTTTGAGAAAATTGACTACCGTGTTCACAAAATCACTGTTGCATATTCGATATATGCGGGCGACGCTTCGAAGAACTTCTCCCGCGTACAGCTCCCGAAGATATCCATCAGCGCGGACGGTCGCGAGAGGATTTCCTTTACGATGGACGGGCTTTCGGACGAAACCACGGTGGTCGCGGTGGAAATTTACCGCTACAAGGGCGAGTGGAAGCTGTCCGCCGTCGGCGCGGGTTACCGCGACGGAATGGCGCGGCTGTGCAACCGCTACGGCATTGATGTCGAGGAATAAATAAAAAAGGATGGTCTGAAAATGACACAACCGCAGGAATTCACGAGATATACGGGTTATGACAGCCCCGATATATTCCGCAATTTCCTAATTCAACAATTTGTTTCGGCGCAAAAAAACGGACTGTTCTTCCGCGATAAGCTGCCAATGCCCTCTACGGGGGAAATAACCTCCGCCGCGGCATATACCGCCGCAGGATTTGAAAATCCCGCCGCGATCAAATCGGGGCTTGACGCATGGCTAAGCGACGTGCATATCACCTGCGACAGCGCGGCGATCGCCGAGGTGCTTCTTCACGCGGTCAACGAATGCGGCGCGAATAAGAAAAACACCTATTTCGTCATGCTGTGCTGGCTCATGAAATATCTTGCTGTCAAGCCAAAAAATGTGTTATTTATCGGCGGCGCGGGGCTTAAAGAGCTGTACCTCCTGTATATGCTGAATATTGCAGGCGCGTCGGTCAGCCTTGTCAGCTACGGGCAGGACTCTGATTTTTCAAAGTTCTTTTATAAGGACAAGGTCATTCAGAAAAGCGGCAGGAACACTGCTCCCTTGCAGGTCGATTTCGCGAATATTGACCTTTCAAAGGAAGCGCAGCTTGCTGAAATGCGCGCGGCGGGAGAGCAGGTCAAGGATAAGGTAAAGCGGCTCAGCACAACGGCAGCGGGAATTTTCGAGGACTTTGTAAAGGACAGAAAGACCCGTGTGATCTCTTCGGGCGGAGTTTATACCGAGGACGGCGAGATACCCGTATATTC
>CAMEPN010000156.1 GCA_945931735.1 uncultured Clostridia bacterium | reverse complement strand
ATTTCCGAGCGTATGAACGCCGCGGAGCTTCCGCTCGAGGAGTCGATGAAGCTTTACACGGAGGCTGTTCAGCTCGTAAAATTCTGTAAGGAATACATCGCGGACGCAAAGCTCACGGTGGAAAAGCTGGAGGCGGAATAATATGTCGGACATGGTCAGAGAACAGCTCGCTGAATACGCGGAGATGACAGAGCGCGCGCTCGAAAAATACCTCCCCGACACGCCCTGCCTGCAAAACAATGTCATTAAAGCCGCGCGGCACAGCCTTACCGCGGGCGGAAAGCGCATACGCCCCGCGCTCGTTATGGAGTTCTGCCGCGTCTGCGGAGGAGAGCCGGAGGAGGCTCTGCCGGTGGCGGCGGCGATAGAGATGATGCACACCTTTTCGCTTATCCACGACGACCTGCCCTGCATGGACAACGACGATATGCGCCGCGGAAAACCGAGCTGCCACAAGGCATTCGGAGAAGCGAACGCGCTGCTCGCGGGGGACGCGCTCGCGATACTCCCCGCGCAGATAATCGCCGAGGCGGGCTTAAAGGGAACGATTTCGCAGAGCGCGGCGCTGAAAATAATTTCGCTGCTCGGAGAGCGCGCGGGCATTTTCGGCATGATCGGCGGTCAGGTAATTGACACCGAAAACGAGGGAAAGCTCCTCGAAACGAACGTACTGCTTGAAATGTACCGAATGAAAACCGGCGCGCTGCTGGATTTCTGCTGCCGCGCGGGGTGTATTGCAGCGGGGGCGGGCGCTGACAAACAGCTCGCTGCGGGGAGCTACGGTCAGCGGCTAGGTCTTGCGTTTCAGATAATCGACGATATACTTGACGTCACGGCGGACGAAAAGCTGCTCGGGAAGCCCGTCGGAAGCGACGCGGCAAGCGGTAAATTCACCTATGTGACCGAGGTGGGCGTCGATCGCGCGCGGGAGGAAGCGGAAAGGCTTACCGCGCAGGCAGAGGAATGCCTTGACGCTTTCGGGGATACCGAGTTCCTGCGCGGGCTGACAGAGCTGCTGCTTAAGCGGAAATACTGATAAGAGCGGAGGTAGTTTGACTTTGATAGAAAAAATACTTATGGCAAATCCTATCCTGACTGTCGGTATTATCTCATGGCTGGCGGCGCAGATACTGAAAACCATACACTATTCCATAAAATACAAGACCTTTAACCCCGAGCGCATAACAGGCGCGGGCGGTATGCCCTCGTCGCATTCATCATTGGTCGTTTCGGTGGCTATCTACACGCTGAAGTATCAAGGGTATCAAAGCCCTGCGTTCGCGCTTTCGATGATACTTGCCGGAGTTGTTATTTATGACGCGATGAGCGTGCGCTACAATGCGGGATTGCACGCAAAGGAGCTTAATAGGCTCCGCAAGGTCATCGACGAGATAGACGACGAGCTTTCGCAGCTAAGCGGCGACGACGAGTTTGACATCGATGAGCTGTCCGACCGCAAGGAATTCAAGGAGTTCCTCGGACATACTCCCATAGAAGTGCTCGCGGGTTCGCTGCTCGGAATACTCATCGCAATGATATTCCCGCTTCCCGCGTGATATCCGGAGGCGCCATGCAGCAAAAACAAACCTTTCTTAACGATAATATCAACCATTCGGTCATCGCGAATATGACCTCGCCGCAGCTCAGGGCGCTTTGTCGGGAGCTGCGCGGCTGTATTCTGCGGACGGTCATGAAAAACGGCGGACACCTCGCATCCAACCTCGGAACGGTGGAGCTTACCGTCGCGCTGCACTACGTCTACGACGTCGGCGGCAGGGACAGGATACTCTGGGACGTCGGGCATCAGGCATACGCGCACAAGCTCCTTACGGGGCGGTATTCGCAGTTCTCAACGCTTCGCAGCAGGGGCGGGATATCCGGCTTCTGCCGCAGGAGCGAGTCCCCTGCGGACGCGTTTATTTCGGGGCACAGCAGCACGTCTGTTTCCGCCGCCTACGGAATTGCCGAGGCAATGCGGCTGAAAGGCGAGGACGGGGCTGTCGCGGCGGTCATTGGCGACGGCGCTCTGACGGGCGGAATGGCGTACGAGGGGCTTAATAACGCGGGAAAAACCGCCGCAAACCTGACCCTTGTCCTTAACGACAACGCAATGTCCATCAGCAAGAGCACGGGCGCGCTCGCTCGCTATCTCGCGCAGATACGCTCCACCAAGCGGTATTATGTCGCAAAGGAGCGTTTCAGAAGCGTGCTTGCCGCAGTGCCGCTTGTCGGAAAGCGGCTTGAGCACGCGGTGCGCTCCGCGAAAAATATCATAAAGGACGCGATGTATGACTCGAGCAACCTTTTTGAAAACCTCGGGTTCACCTATATCGGGCCGGTAAACGGACACGACATTGAGGATCTAATCGAAGCGCTTTCCGTCGCGAAGCTGATGAGAAAGCCCTGCGTCGTCCATGTTTTCACGCAAAAAGGCAAGGGATATAAACCTGCGGAGGAAAATCCGGGCGAATATCACGCGGGCGCAAAGAACGGCGGCGCTGTCGGGAAAACCGAAGTCAACCTTGCCTGCGGCGAGAGCTATTCCGAGGTGTTCGGGCGGGAGCTTGCACGGCTGGGCTGCTCGGACGGGAGAATATGCGCGATAACCGCCGCGATGAAATATGCGACGGGGCTGAACTATTTCAGAAACGCCTGCGCGCCGCGATTTTTCGACACGGGGATTGCCGAGCAGCACTCCGTAACATTCGCGGCAGGGCTTGCCGCCGAGGGAATGCTGCCCGTTTTCGCGGTTTATTCCACCTTTTTGCAGCGCGGGTTCGACCAAATAATTCACGACTGCGCAATAGAAAACACGCATATCGTACTGGCGATAGACCGCGCTGGGTTTGTCGGGGAGGACGGCGAAACGCATCAGGGTGTTTTCGACGTGCCGATGCTTCGGCTGATACCGAACACGACGGTGTACTCGCCCGCAAGCGCAGAGGAACTTCGCGCCTGCCTTAAGCGAGCGATATATGACACGGGCGGAATTGCCTGCGTGCGTTATCCGAAAGGCGCGGAAACTGTTTCACAATGCGCCCTCGGGAGGGCTGCGCTGCTGCCCGCGCGGGATATTTTCTATTCGGGAAAGCGCTCCGCAACGCTCGCGGTGACTTACGGGCGCATTTCGGCGGGGCTTGCGCAGGCGGCGGAAAAAGCGGGCGCGGATATGCTGCGGCTCGTGAAAATACACCCGCTGCCCGAGAATGTCCTCGGAATTGCAATGGGCTATGACAGGATCGTTTTCTTCGAGGAGGGTTCGCTTAACGGCGGCGTCGGAGAGGGGCTTTCCGCGGCGCTCGCGCAGGCGGGATACCGCGGCAGGGTCGAGTGCGTCGGCGTTTCGGGGGGATTTGTTCCCGCCGCGTCGGTCGCGGAGCAGCTTGAAATGTACCGCCTTGACGAAGAAAATATGCTTGAAATTCTAAGGAACTGAATATGCGCCTTGACATCTATCTCACGGAAAACGGAATATGCAAAAGCAGGACAGCCGCGCAGTCGCTCATCAAAAGCGGCGGCGTACTTGTCGGCGGAAAGGTCTGCGAAAAGCCCTCGTCAGAGGTCGGCGGCGCGCAGGTCGAGGTAGTCGGGGAGCAGCTTCGCTATGTCGGGCGCGGCGGGCTTAAGCTGGAAAAGGCGCTGGAGGTGTTCGGGGTGAAACTCGGCGGCGCGCTGTGTATCGACATCGGCGCGAGCACGGGCGGCTTCACCGACTGTATGCTCCAAAACGGCGCGGCAAGGGTGTTCGCGGTGGACGTCGGGCGCGGTCAGCTAGACGAAAAGCTGCGCAATGACCCGAAAGTTGTGTCGCTGGAGCAGACGGATATACGCGCCTTTGACCCCGAAAAATATGGGATAAGCGGCGCGGATTTTATCGGAGCGGACGTTTCGTTCATCTCCTTAAAAATGATACTTCCGCATATAAGACGGCTGCTTGCCGTCGGCGGGACTGCCTGCGTGCTGATAAAGCCGCAGTTCGAGGTGGGGCAGTCGCTCAGCGCGGACAGGTCTGCGCTGAACAAAAAGGGGATAGTCCGCGACGAAAAAATACGGCTGAAAATTGTCGAGGAGATAAAAGGCTGCGCACGGGAGAACGGGCTGACCGTCCTCGGTACGGCGGAATCGCCCATAAAGGGCGGCGACGGCAACACCGAGTATCTCATGGGGCTGCGCAAGGAGGCATAAAAAATGGGCGGAATGAGGGTCATTATCGGCTGCAACTCAATGGACAGCGCTTCCGTAGAAATGACGGAAAAGCTTTGCGCGCTGCTGCGCGAGCGCGGGATTGAGCCGTGCGTGTTCGGCGAGGACAGCGACCTTGCGGACGTGATAGATGTGCCGGTCGTGAAGTCCCCCGAGGAATGCACCCATATCGTAACGATAGGCGGCGACGGGACTATCCTCAAATGGGGAAAGACCGCGGCGGAATACGGGTTGCCGCTGCTCGGGGTTAATATGGGGCGGCTTGGGTTCATGGCGACCGTCGAGCCGTCGGAGGTCTGCCGCATACCCGATATACTCATGGGAGATTGCCCCGTGAGCCGGCGGATGCTGCTTGACTGCGAGATAGTCCGAAACGGAAAGACGCTGCTGAAAAAAAGCGTACTCAACGACGCGGTGATTTCCCGCGGGGTCAGCTCAAAGCTTCCCGAGTTCCGCATTTTCTGCGGCGAATACGAGGTGACTCGCGTCCGCGCCGACGGGGTCATTTTAAGCACGCCGACAGGCTCGACGGCGTACTCCCTTTCGGCGGGCGGACCTATCCTTGCGCCCGAGCTGGAATGTATCGAGTTTACGGCGCTCTGCCCGCACACGCTGTTCAACCGACCGATGATATTCTCCGCGCAGCAGCTCGTGACGGCGCGCGTTCGCAGCTATCAGGACAGCACCGTTACGGTTAGCCTTGACGGCGGGCACGGTATCGACATGGTCGAGGAGGACGAGCTTCGCCTGCGGCGTTCCGAGCGCACGCTCGAGATAATCGAAGCGGGCAGCGGATTTTTCGGCGCGGTGCATAACAAGCTTATGGCGCCGCTGAAATAATTTCGGATACTTTTTTTGAGGTGACCTAAAGGCGGGTGAGGCGTGAATGGAAAAGAAACGGCGGCAGGCGGCGATACTGCGCATTATCTCCGAAAACGAGGTCGAAACGCAGCAGGAGCTTCAGATACGCCTCAAGCAGGCGGGCTTCCGCGTAACGCAGGCGACGGTGTCGCGGGATATCCGCGAGCTTAAAATTCGCAAGGGAATGTCGGAAAACGGCAAGAAGTCGCAGG
>CAMEPN010000155.1 GCA_945931735.1 uncultured Clostridia bacterium | reverse complement strand
CCGCGACGAGGAGAAGTTCGCGACAGACGGCTGGTGGTTTGAGGGCGCGATATCCCTTACTACGGGATATCCCTACATAGGCATGAGCGACGGCAAGATCGTACACAACCTCGATAATCCGACGCTTGAAAAGGCGCAGGACTTCATGCTCGAAATGAAGAAGAATGATTTTCCGTTCCCGAAGTCGGAATACGCATGGCAGGTAATTCCCTCGAACATTGCTTCCGGCAAGACCCTGTTCTACCCCGTCGGAACATACGCGCTCTATCCCTACAACAACATTATACAGGACTTTGGCGATATGGAGGACGTAATGTTCGTTCCGATGCCAAGATGCCCCGAGGCTGACGAATACTACCTCCCCGCGATAGTTGAGGGCTTCGCTCTCTGCAAGGGCGCAAAGAACCCCGAGGGCGTCGGCGCATACCTCAACTGCGCAATGGCGAGCCGCGACAGCGAGGCTGCCAAGGAGATAGGCAAGCGGCAGGCGTTTGAAGAATACGGCTGGACGCAGGAGCAGTGGGATATGCTTGAAACAGTCCGCGATATGACGAACGAGCACCCCGTTATTGAAATGTACAATGCCGTAAACGAGGCTGTTGCGGGTTACATTAATAACCCGATGAAGGAGGGCTACAACAACGGCGCTTCTTGGACGCAGACAAAGGAGCAGATACGCGCGGCTGTTCAGGCGGAGCTTGACGGCGCAAACGAGAAGCTTGACAAAATGACCTGATATCCATACATTTATTTCATAGATTTTCTCCAAATCCTCAAAAATCACCCCTGTTTTTCGGCAGGGGTGATTTGCTGTTTGTATTCAGGAATGCAGCCTTTCTGCGAGAATGAACGGACAACTAACAGCCGTTTTTTGAGGTGATTTTCCAAATAAAAAACCGCCGTTCAATGCGAACGGCGGAAAGCGTTATTTTATTCAGCTTCGGCGGGGGTGAAGCGTATCCAGTCGTACTCGGCGGTAACGGGCAGGCTTGAATCGTCGAATGCGTTGAGCCAGCCGTCAACGCCGGTTCCGGGCCATGTGTTCATCATTATCTTTCCGGGAACGGACGGGATATTGTCCTCGGCGGTGTAAACAGCCTCTCCGTCGACATACCATGTTATGCTGTCCTCTTTCCATTCGAACGCGTAGGTGTGGAAGTCCTCCGACGCGTCGAAACCGAGGTCATACATATACTCGTGATTGCCCCTGCTGTCGGTGAAGTAGTTGAACTGAACCTTTGTTGTGTCCTTGCCGAGAATTTCAACGTCTATCTCGTCCCATGGGTTGCCGTCGCTGGGGCCTGTGTAGGTGAAGAACGAGGACACCACGCCGTCGTTCTTTATCGCCTTCATAGAAACCTCATACAGCCCGTAGCCGTAGAAGTCCTTGGAGCGGTATTCGCCGCCCGAATAGGGGACGAGCGCGGGAGTGATGTCGTTGTCTATTTTTAGGGTCATCACTCCGTCCGCAACGGAAACATTGCTCTTGCGCCAGGTGCAGTTGAACATACTGCCGTTGCTCCAGCCGTCGGAGCATTCAAACAGCGGGGAAGCGCCGTCCTCGAAGTCGACGTAGATGCTGCCGTCCTCTGCGGGAGCTTCCTCCGATACGGAGCTGTCCGCCGTTTCCGCAGCGGGAGCGGTTTCCTCCGAAGTTACGGTATCTTCCGAAACCGGAGCGGAGCTGCTGTTTTCGGCGGCATTGCAGCCTGTGAGAAGCAGCGCCGCCGTTATCAGCGCAAGCATTGATTTACTGTTTTTCATTTTTTCCTCCTTAATATTTTGATCTGATTTTATTTGTTTTGATTATATCATAACCGCCGCACGGATAATATCATAAATTTAATCTTTGTGTCATCTTCTTTTCACGAAAAACGGTTTAATTATTTGATATAAAACGCAATAATATGCCATATCAACAGAGTAAATGCTGTTATATTAAATACATGACACGGACATTTTTCTGAAAGGAAACAAACGACCATGAAAGAATTTAAGGGCTTCAAAAAAGGCATAAACCTCGGCGGATGGCTGTCGCAGTGCAGCTACGAGAAGCAGCACATGGACAGCTTTATCACCGAGGAGGACTTTCGCCGTATTGCGGAAATGGGCGCAGACCACGTCCGCCTGCCGTTCGACTATAACATTATTGAGGACGAAAACGGCGGCTTTTCGGAGGAGGGCTTCGGCTATATTGACCTTGCGCTGGATATGTGCCGGAAATACGGGCTGAATATCGTGCTCGACCTGCACAAGGCGGCGGGCTTCTCCTTTGACAAGGGGGAGCAGGAGAGCGGCTTTTTTGAGGACAGGCGGCTTCAGGAGCGCTTTCTTGACTTGTGGGAGGAGATGGCGAAGCGATACGGCGGCCTGCACAGCTTCACCGCATTCGAGCTGCTTAACGAGGTGACCGACCAAGCTTACATCACCGTATGGAACGACCTTGTGTACGAATGCATCGAGCGTATCAGAAAGCACGCTCCGAATACTCCGATACTTGTAGGAAGCTATTGGAACAACAGCGTCGACGCGGTTAAAGCGCTGCGCGAGCCGTATGACGATAAGGTGGTATATAATTTCCACTGCTATTCTCCGCTGAAATTCACCCACCAGGGCGCATATTGGACAGACGATATCGACCCGTCGGTGCGCATGGGCTACGAGCAGTCGGACTGGGGCGCGGAGAAATTCGCCGAGTTGTTCCGCGAGGCAATGGAATTTGCCGCTGCGAATAATACGGCGCTTTACTGCGGCGAGTACGGCGTTATCGACGTGGTATCGCCCGAGGACACGCTGCGCTGGTACAGGGATATTCATGCGGCGTTTGAGCGCTGCGGGATAGCGCGGTGCGCATGGTGCTATAAGGGCATGGATTTCGGTATCACCGACGCGCGGTTAGATATGGTGAGAGATGAGCTTATAAAAAATCTCTGACAGCTTTGTTCAAACGAGTAAGAAATAATATCGATAAGCATTTTAAAGGAATATTTCGCATCGGGTTTGTCGGCAAAATGTTATGCTTGACAAACCCGTATGCTGTATGCTATACTGTATGTGGTTAGTTAAGACTAATCGGAAGGAGGGGAACGATTGAGCGTAGTTGTAGTAGGAGGAAACGACCGCATGGCAGCGCGGTATAAAGATATATGCGAGTCGTACAAATGCAAGGCGAAGGTGTTCACGCAGATGCCCTCGGACTTTGAGAGCAAGCTTGGCACTCCCGACCTTATGGTGGTATTCACGAATACCTGCTCCCACAAAATGGTGAACAGCGTGAACCAAAAGTCGCGCAAACACGATATTCCTGTGGCGAGAATACATAATGCCAGCGCAAATGCACTGAAAAGTGTTTTGGAGCAATATTGCGGATAATATTTGCGGGTGGGTTAGGTTAAACTAATCACATCGGAGGTGAATTTATGTCTGATATTGAACGAAGAAATTTCGGACATCTGCTTGCGTATCATACTGCGCCCACGCTGCTGGGAATAAAGTGCGCAAGTCTTGTTTCCTTGTCGCAAATTGAATTCGATGTTGACGAGCAGTTATGCTATTTCAACCGCAGGACTGCTGCGAGAGGACTGAAAAGCCGTGTAATGTGCGGCTGCGGCGGCAGAGTACTGTTTCTGATATACAACGAGGCGCTTTTGGAAAAACGTCTGTCAGACGGGGAGGTGCGCGGGCTATTAAAGCGTTTCGGCTACGGCGAAAATTTTACGTTGGAGGAATGCCTTGACCGGCTTTCTCAGAGGATACGGGGGAGCGGGGAGTTTCCGCATGAGATAGGTCTGTTTCTGGATTATCCCGTGGAGGACGTCGTGGGATTTATCCGCAACAAGGGCGGGAATTACAAGCTGTGCGGCTGCTGGAAGGTTTACGGCAGCGAGGAATCGGCGCGCAGGACATTCGCAAATTACGACAAGTGCAGAAGATACCTGTGCAATAAATTAAACGAGGGCGCTGACATCTATCAGGCTCTTAAAATATCATAAGGAGGATGATCTATGAAATCGGCGGTTATTTATTGGAGCGGCACAGGCAATACCGAAGCTATGGCGAGGGCGGTCGCAGAGGGCGCAGGCGCGGAGCTGTTCAGCGTTTCCGATTTTAACGGCAGCATTACAGACTATGACGCAGTGGCGTTCGGATGCCCTGCAATGGGCGCGGAAACATTGGAGGAGTCGGAGTTTGAGCCGTTCTTTAACGGCGTTGAGGGTCAGCTTTCCAACAAGAAGGTGGCGCTTTTCGGCTCTTACGGCTGGGGCGACGGCGAGTGGATGAGGCTTTGGGAGGAGCGCGTCAAAGCGGACGGCGCGGTGCTTGTGAACGGCGAGGGGCTTATCGTGAACGACGCTCCGGACGATGAAGCGTTGGAGCAGTGCAGGGCGTTAGGAAAGAAGCTTGCGGAATGATAGGTCGGCAAAGCCTGATCATGCGAGAATAAGTAATTGCAGACTCCATATAATAAAGGAGAACATCAAAAACATATCCGCCGTTTATCGCGAACCGAAAACAGGCGGCGGATATGTCTGCAAAGCATGAAAGGAAGCAATTGCTGCTATGGAAAAAACAAAAATCGTAAAGGTCACAGGCAGGGAAATTCTCGATTCAAGAGGAAATCCCACCGTAGAGGCGGAGGTCTATCTCGCGGACGGCACAGTAGGCAGGGGCGCAGCTCCCAGCGGCGCTTCGACGGGCGAATTTGAAGCATTGGAGCTTCGCGACGGCGACAAAAGCCGCTACCTCGGAAAGGGCGTTCAGAAAGCCGTCAACAACATCAACGCCGCGATAAACGACGCAGTGCGCGGGCTTGACGCAGCCGATATCTACGCGGTTGACGGAGCAATGATAAAGGCGGACGGCACAAAGGACAAGTCGAACCTCGGCGCGAACGCAATTCTCGCGGTTTCGATCGCCGCTTCAAGAGCCGCTGCGACCTCTCTTGAACTGCCGCTTTACAGATTTCTCGGCGGTATCTCCGGAAACAGACTGCCCGTTCCGATGATGAATATTCTCAACGGCGGCGCTCATGCCACAAACACCGTTGATACGCAGGAATTTATGATAATGCCCGTGGGCGCACCCTCGTTCAAGGAGGCTCTGCGGCAGTGCGCCGAGGTGTTCCATGCGCTTGCTAAGATATTAAAGGAAAAGGGTCTGGCGACCTCTGTCGGTGATGAGGGCGGATTTGCGCCCGACCTCTCAAGCGACGAGGAAACGATCGAAACTATCCTTGACGCGGTAAAGGCGGCGGGTTATGAGTCGGGCAGGGACTT
>CAMEPN010000154.1 GCA_945931735.1 uncultured Clostridia bacterium | reverse complement strand
AGCGGCGGCGACTGCCCCGGACTTAACGCCACAATAAGAGGCGTCGCAAAGGCGACCTACGAGGCGTTCGGCGAGGACAAGGTCGAGATAGTCGGCATTCACGACGGTTATCACGGGCTTATCCACGGCGATTATAAGGTCATGGAGCCGTCGGATTTTTCGGGCATTCTTACTCAGGGCGGAACTATCCTCGGAACAAAGCGCACGCCCTATAAGATGATGCAGATAATCGAGGACGATAAGGTCGACAAGGTTAAGGAAATGAAGCAGACCTACAAAGACCTCAAGCTCGACTGCCTGTTCACGCTCGGCGGAAACGGCACCCATAAGACCGCAAATATGCTGTCCGAAGAGGGACTTAACGTTATCGGTCTGCCCAAGACGATCGACAACGACATCTTCGGCACAGACGTTACATTCGGCTTCCACACCGCCGTTGACATAGGCACGGAAGTTATTGACCGTATCCATACAACCGCAAACTCCCACAGCCGCATAATGGTCATCGAAATAATGGGCAACAAGGCAGGCTGGCTCACGCTGTACAGCGGACTTGCGGGCGGCGCGGACATTATCCTCCTGCCCGAGATACCCTATAACATTGAAAAAGTCGCTGCTGCGTGCCGGAAGCGCGCTGACGCAGGCAAGGCTTTCTCTATCCTTGCGGTGGCAGAGGGCTGCTTCGATGTCGAGGAAGCAAAGCTGAAGAAAAAGGAGCGCGCAAAGGCACGCGCCGACCGCGGCGAAACCACCGCGACCGCCCGTATCGCAAGGGATATTCAGACTATGACGGGTCTTGAAACAAGGACAGTCGTTCCGGGGCATATCCTCCGCGGCGGCAGCCCCTCTGCATATGACCGTATCCTCGCTACGCAGTTCGGCGCGCACGCTGCCCAGCTTCTTAAGCAGGAGAAATTCGGCTTCACGGTTGCAATGGTCGACGGAAAAATAACCGAGAACCCGCTCGGCGACGTCGCTATGAAAACAAAGTTCGTCCCCGCCGACTGCAAGATGGTCAAAACCGCAAGAGATATCGGAATTTCTTTCGGCGATTAACGTAACGTTAAGTGCAGGTGACTGACATATATCACAACCGCCCGCGTAAAATCGGGCGGTTTTTTGTGCATTAATAAAATATAATTATCTTCCCAAGCTATTGTATTTTCTTGCCGAATGTATTATAATAGTAAAGGTGTTTTCAAACAATATGTTGGAGGATAGATTTTATGTTTAATGTCGCTGTCGCACAATCGGGCGGGCCCACCGCCGCTATAAACGCTTCCCTTGCGGGAGTATTTTCGGGCGCGGAGAAATGCCCCGAGGTGGACGAGATTTTCGGCTCGGAAAACGGTATCGAGGGTATACTCAACAACAGGCTGTTCAACCTGCGGAACATAATCATGGACGAGCACGACAAGCAGCTTTTGATGAAAACTCCGTCCACGATACTCGGAAGCTGCCGCTACAAGCTCAAAGACTTCAGCGAGGACGAGGAGCCATACAGAAAGGTGCTCGAAACCTTTAACCGCCACAATATACGCGCGTTCTTCTACATCGGCGGAAACGACAGCATGGACACCGTAATGAAGCTCGACGGTTATTTCAAGGCAAAGGGCGTTGATATAAAGGTCGTCGGCGTGCCGAAAACTATCGACAACGACGTGACCGAAACCGACCATACGCCCGGCTTCGGCTCGGCGGCGAAATATGTTGCCACTTCCCTGCAAGAAATAATCCGCGACAGCCGCGTTTACTCCATTCCCTCCGTCACAATAGTGGAGATAATGGGGCGCGAGGCGGGCTGGCTCGCGGCGGCGTCCTGCGTTCTCCGCGCAAACGGAGAGCCTGCTCCGCATATGATATATCTCCCCGAAAGCGACTTCTCGCTTGAAAAGTATCTTAACGACGTCAAGGAGGCTCAGCACCGCTACAAGGCGGTCATTGTCGCGGTTTCTGAGGGCGTAAAATGCGAAAGCACCGATGAATTTTCCTCGGAGCTTACCGACGCGTTCGGGCATAAATATCTTTCGGGGATAGGAAAATATCTCGAAAAATACACCGCCGCGCATATCGGCTGCAAGGTGCGCTCGATAGAGCTTAACGTAATGCAGCGGTGCAGCTCGCACATCGCGTCGCTCACCGACATAAACGAGGCGGAGCGTATCGGCAGGGCGGCAGTTTCCGCCGCGCTTGAATACGGAAAAAGCGGCGTCATGATGATTTTCAGGCGGATAAGCAACAACCCCTACCGCGTCGAGATAGACACCGCCGACATTGCGAAAATAGCCAATCAAGAAAAAAAGTTCCCGCGCGAATGGATAAATTCCGAGGGCAACAACGTGACGATAGACGCGCTGAATTACTTCCTCCCGCTGATACAGGGCGAGCCGGAAATTGAATACCGCAACGGAATACCCGTTCACTTCCGACTTAATCAATAATTCCACACAAAAATCCCGCCTGTTATCCGCAGGCGGGAATGTTTTTTATCGGCTCTCAAGCGATTTTAGAACAAGCTCCTTGCACTTCGCGGGGTTAGCCTGCCCCTTTGAAGCCTTCATGCACTGACCCACAAGATATCCGAGCGCGTTCGTTTTGCCGTTCTTGTAGTCGTCTATCGACTTTTGATTTGCGGCGAGGACTTCGGAAACGATCTTTTCGATAGCGCCGTCGTCGGATATCTGGGCAAGCCCCTTTTCCTCAATGACCTTATCAATGTCCGCGCCGTTCGCAAGTATCTCCTCGAAAATAATCTTGCCCGAGGAGTTGGATATCCTGTTCTGCTCGATAAGCGAGATAATTTTAACAAGCTTTTCGGCGGTCAGATTTGTTTCGGAGATATCCCTGCCCGTGTCGTTCATGTACTTCGACACATCGGCGAGCACCCAGTTCGCGGCGTTCTTCGCGGAGCAGCCGCCGAGCGCAATGCACTCGTCAAACAAACGGCAGCGCGGGAGATTTTCCGCGATAAGCTGCGCGTCCGCCTGCGAAAGACCAAGCTGCTTAACATAGCGGCGTATCTTCGCGTTAGGAAGCTCGGGTATCTCCGCCTTAAGCTCCTCGACCCTTTCCATAGGAACATATATCGTCGTGAGGTCAGGCTCGGGGAAATAGCGATAGTCCTGCGCTTCCTCCTTGGTGCGGAGCGTGAAGCTCATTCCCTTTGCGTCGTCCCAGCGGCGCGTTTCCTGCATTATTGCTTCTCCGCGCTCAAGCGCCTTGATCTGCCGCTGCGCCTCGTAATCTATCGCGCGCATTGCCGCCGAAAAGCTGTTCACGTTTTTCATCTCGCAGCGCGTGCCGAATTTGTCGCTTCCTTTCGGACGGACGGATACGTTGACGTCGCAGCGGATAGAGCCTTCCTGCATCTTGCAGTCGGAAATGTCAAGGTACTGAAGTATGGCTTTTAACGTGTCAAGGAAAGCCTTAGCCTCCTCGCTGCTTCTCATATCCGGCTCGGAAACGATCTCGATAAGCGGAACGCCGCAGCGGTTGAAATCGACAAGCGACCCATGCGCTGCCTCGTCATGGAACATTTTCCCCGCGTCCTCCTCGATATGGATACGGGTTATTCCTATGCGCTTTTCGACGCCGTTCATCATCACGTCGACATAGCCGTGCTCGCAGAGCGGAACGTCCGCCTGCGATATCTGATATGCCTTGGGCAGGTCGGGGTAGAAATAGTTCTTTCTGTCCCATTTTGTGAAACGTGAGATGTCGCAGTTCATCACATAGCCCGCCTTGATGATATACTCAACCGCCTTTTGGTTGAGTACGGGCAGAGTTCCCGGCAAACCGCTGCACACGGGGCAGCAGCGCGAGTTTGGTGTTCCTCCGAATTCGGCGGAGCAGGTGCAGAAAACCTTCGATTTTGTCAGCAATTCTGCGTGAATTTCAAGTCCCATTGTTGGATAAAATGCACTCATTTCTCCACCCCCTTAAAGCTTCGGCGCGACAGGCGAAAAGCCCTGTTCAAAAGCGTTCGCGCACTGCAAAATCGTCTGCTCGTCAAAGCGTTTTCCGATAACCGACATTCCGATAGGCAAGCCGTTTTCCGTGTAGCCGCAGGTTGTCGAAATGCCCGGAAGTCCCGCGATGTTCACCGTGACCGTGCAGATATCCGCCGTGTACATCTTGACGGGGTCGTTGTCCTGTGCACCTATTTTATATGCGGGAGTCGGCGCGGTCGGCGTGAGAATTACATTGCACTGCTCGAAAATCTCGCTGTACTCCTTGATAATCTCCTGTTTAAGCGCAAGCGCCTTCTTGTAATACGCGTCATAGTAGCCGCTTGAGAGCGCGTAGTTGCCGAGAAGAATACGGCGCTTTACTTCCTCGCCGAAGCCCTTGTTTCGGCTGTCAATAATCAACTCTCCGAACGTTCTTCCCTCGCCGCGGTAGCCGTACTTTATACCGTCAAAGCGCGAGAGGTTGGAAGCAGCCTCCGCGCAGGCTATCAGATAATACGCAGGGATTGCGTACTTCAGCCCCGGCATCGAGCAGTCAACGAGCACCGCGCCCTGCTTTTCCAGCTCGTGAGCCGCGTCCATAACCGCTTTTTTTACGCAGTCGTCAATTGCATCGGAGTAAAATTCCTTCGGAAGCGCGATTTTCATTCCCTTAATCGGCTGTCCGAGCTTCTCGGTGAAATCGGGCGCGGAAACACGCGCAGATGTCGCGTCGTGACGGTCGTGACCGCAGATTGAGTTGAGGAGAATTGCGCAGTCGTGCGCGTCGTTTGCAATCGGACCGATTTGGTCGAGCGAGCTTGCAAACGCAACCAGTCCATAGCGCGAAACTCTGCCGTAGGTCGGCTTGATGCCCGTAACTCCGCAGAAGGACGAGGGCTGACGGATTGAACCGCCGGTGTCCGAGCCGAGAGCTGCCGGTGCAATGGAAGCAGCAACCGCTGCCGCTGAGCCGCCCGACGAACCGCCCGGAACGCGCTCCAAATCGTAGGGATTTTTGGTTTTGGCGAACGCTGAGGTTTGGGTTGAACCGCCCATCGCGAACTCGTCCATCGAAGCCTTTCCGAGCAGAACATAGCCCTCGGCGTTCAGCTTCTCGATAACGGTCGCATTGTACGGCGGGATAAAATTCTCGAGCATTCGGCTTGAACAGGTGGTTTTCACGCCGTCCGTGCAGATATTGTCCTTAATCGCAAGCGGAATTCCTGTGAGCGCGGAGGCTTTTCCCGCGTCAATCAGCTTCTGCGCGTTTTCCGCGTCACGAAGCGCTTTTTCCTTGGTTACGGTAATGTAAGCGATCAGATTTTTGTCCTGCTCCTCAATTCGTTT
>CAMEPN010000153.1 GCA_945931735.1 uncultured Clostridia bacterium | reverse complement strand
AGAAGCTGCGAGGAGTCGGTTATATTCTGCACCTTGATATTCTTTTCGGTGATATCGTTGTAGAGCTGCTCGCTCGACGCGCCGTCCTCGAGTTTCAGCCATATTTGATAAGGTTCGGTGTCGATGAGTTTTCGGATATAATTGTAATTCGCGACGAGGAAGTCCTTGGTTTCCGTTTCGCCCGTCCGCTCGTTAAGCACGACTGTTTCCGTCGGGTCAAGCGACGGCCAGTAATCCACGAACGCGATGACGGTCAGCTCGATATTGTCGTTTCCGCCCCATCTTACTGTCACGGTGTCGCCGAGCTGAACGCCCTTTTCCTCGAGCGAGCGGCTCGCCAGCACGCCCGATTTGCACTCGACGAGGGCGGAGAGGTAATTCCACCAATGTATCGGGAGCAGGTCGTTTCTGAACCACGCGGTATTGGCGAATTTGCCCGGCTCGACTGCCATCAGACCCGCTTCCGCCTGCTGCCGCTGACCGCCTATCGCAAGGTTGACGTCGGTTTTAAGCACCTTTGTCGCGGACTCGACGCCGCTCAGCCCCTCGAACTGCGAGAAGTCAAGCTCGGCGTAGCCCGAGTCGTCGTCGTTCGATTCCATGCGCCAGAATGCGTCTATAACAACGTCCGTTCCGGTGGAGTAATATATGCGGTCGGACTTGCTGTCGTTTATCGCGCGGGCGGTGTTCGCGGAGAATATCCCCAGACCGAACGTAAGCACGAGGAACAGCATAAGGAAGCGCTCCCTGCCGCCCTGCGAGCGGGCGACGGAGGTTATCGCGACATACTGCGGCACGCTCCAGAAGCGCTTTCCGATGAAATAGACAAGCTTCAATAAGTAGGGATAAAGCCTTATGAACAGCAGTCCCGCGCCCATTATGAACATGGACGAGAACACGAAGTAGAGCGGGTTTATCGTCCCGTCGGACACATAGCTGCCGTCCTCGAAAAGGCGGTTTATCGAATTTGCGGCGTAGAAATACCACGCAAGGGAGCCGCCGAGCAGGAGTATATCCACGCAGAGCTTTTCCCACAGGGACATTTTTACGACGCGCGCCTTGCTCTGCTTATACTTTACGATAGTCAGCTTTGACGCGGGGATTATCGGGAGCATTGTCGTCACGAAGAAGATGACCACCGCAAGCAGCGCGTACAGCACTGCGTCGAGGGAGAGCTTTGCGGCAAGCCCCGTTCGGTTGACGAACTCAAGGAAGCCGTTGGACACGCCGAGGAAATTACACAGCAGAAGACCGATAAACGGCGCAATTATAAGGGTCGCCAGACCGAGAACGCCTGTTTCCATAGCGTAGATAGCGAATATCTGCTTTGAGGAAGCACCGCGGCTTTTGAAAACGGCGATCTCGTTCTTTTCCTGCTCGACGTTGAGCTGCGACACCATGAAGAGGTAGAACGCGAGCATAACTATCGAGGGTATCTGGAGCACCCACAGCATCTGCTTGAGGTTGTCGGCGCGGACTGCGTATTCCGTGAGGATATCGTAAACGCCCATGCGGAACGTGAAGCCGTTCGCGGAGTATATCTCCTTGTCCTGCGCGAGGCAATCGGTCACGGAATCAAGGTTATTCAGATCCATGTTCTGATAATCGAAGCAGTAGCGGCAGTCCACCTCGGAGAGCATTGTTACTCCGGTGTCGAGATAATCGCTCAGAAAGAGGTCGTAATCCATGAAGAACGCATTTATGTACTGATCCATGGTTTCCGACCAGTAGGAGTCGGTTTCGCTCGACTGCTCGAATATTCCCACGACAGTTACCGAGAGCGGATCGGTCTTGCTGTAAAAGCTGTTCTGTATGGAATACGTTCCTCCGCAGACGACGTCGAGCGTTTTTGCGGCTTCGGCGTTGCAGATGACCTCGAAGCTGCCGTCGGCGGCGCGAGCGTCCGAGAACATTCTGCCCTCGGTCAGGGTGATATGGTCGGCGATGTTTGTCATGCCGATCATTTTTGTGCGGGTGGTTTTTGCTCCGCCGAGGATATACTGGAAGTCGTCGCGCACCATCATCTTGTCATTCTGGAACGGCATTCTGAGCTGCGAGGTGCGCTCGGCGGTGAGGGCGGTCATGTTTTCTACCGCGCTCATTCTCTCCTCATATGAGGCGCGGAGCTGGAGGCTTTTCGACACGTCGTATTCGCCCGGGTACAGCCCCGTTTCCTGCTGATACTCCTGCATATCCTTTATAAGTATGCGCTGAAGCGAAGCGTCCATATAGATGGGGACGGCGCTCATCATGCCCGCCGCCATCAGAAATCCGATAAAAAGGCACAATATCATCCAGCGGGTATTGCGCATCTTCCTGAAAAGAAGTGTTAACAATGCAATACCTCCGTTATCTTACGACGACCTTGTCGCCCGCGTTCAAGCCCGAAACTATCTCAATTTCGGTCGCGTTCTGTATTCCCGTCACAACGTCGACTTCCTTTTTGTTTTCGTTTTCGTCGAGGATAGTGACATAGGTGCGGTCGCCGTCGGTTTTTACGAGATTTTTCGAGATAACTACCGCGTTTTCATGCACCGCGGAAACTGCGGAAATATCCGCGACCGTTCCTATGGTCAGAAAACTTGGCAGCCCGTCGGTGAACTCGCAGAATATGCTTTCGGTGTCCTCGGCGAGGGCGGGGTATTCGTCGTAAAGCCCCTCGATGACGTCGGTAGGCGTTTTGGAAACATAACCCGGGTAATCCTCGCCGCCCACGGTTATTGTTACCTCGGCGTTAAGACGGAATGCCTTAAGGCTGTTCGAGGTGTATTTTATGAACAGGTTTTCGGGGTCGACTATCTTTACGATCGTCTTGTACGCAGTGACGGAGGAGCCGGGCTTAAGGCTCTCTGTAAAGCACACCTGCCCCGACATTTCCGCATACAGGCGGGAGTTCGCAAGGCGGCGCTCGTATTCCTTGAGCGTGTTCTGCTCCATTTCGTAGTCGAGCATTGCGGACTGGCTCGAATTTGCGGTGAGAGCGGCTTTCCGGACGATGAGCCGCTGCTGCTCGGTCAGGTATTCGAGGTCGCCCGTGTCAAGCTCGGCGAGCAGCTCGCCCTCTTCGACGAACTGTCCCGGGGTGACATAAATTTTCTTTATGGTACCGCCGCTTTCGGGGAAGGAGGCCTCGTATTCATGCTTCGAGGTCACATAGCCCGAGGCGGTTATTTTGTCCTCAATGGTCTTTATTCTCGCGGTGTAGGTGGAATATGCCACGTCCTCGACGGCTACGGTCGGCGGTTCGAGAAGCTCCTCCTCTGCGGGGAAGAAATAGCAGCCTGTCATGGACAGGACGAGTGCGGCGGACACTGCCGCTTTTATCAGCTTGAATTTCATTTATTTACCTCATTTGTTTTATCTGCGCGGGCATAATCCCACATATTAATAATATCACTAATACGCGTGAAATTCCATAGGTAAACATCAAATACGGCGAAATAAATAAAAACGATTACATTTTTTGTGCTGTTTTACCATTGTTGCTGGATAAAAACAGGAAAAAGCCGCGCGGCATTTTACCGTGCGGCATGATCTTATTCGGGAATAACGGAAACGAGCTTCTTATACTCATACATCATAAAAATCACCGACAGAATGCAGGCGGTGATCTCTGCGACGGGATATGCATACCAAATGCTGTCCGCGCCCGCGGCGTAAAGCAGGATAATGAGCACGGGAAGAAGCACCGCCGCCTGCCTTATCACCGAAATAATGAGCGACATGAAGCCTTTTCCAAGCGCTTGGAACACTGCGCTGAAAAGAATGGAAACGCCCGAGAAAACAAAGCTCGACGCGATTATCCTAAACGCGCGCGCCGCCGCTTCCGCCGTTTCGGGAGAGGGGTTGAACATCGACAGCAGCAAATGCGGGCAAAGGCACAGCAGGAGCGTCCCGAGCACCATTATTGATGTCGCGATAACGAGCGAAAAACGCATCGTTTCGGTTATGCGCTTTCTGCGGCGCGCGCCGAAATTGTACGCAATGACGGGGATTATCCCATTATTAAGCCCGAAAACGGGCATACACACGAAGCTCTGAATTTTGAAATACACCCCGAGTATCCAGACGTTAAGCTCCGAAACAGGGAGCAGTATCGCGTTGGTTATCGTAAGGATAAACGAGTTGAGCGACTGCATTATTATAGAGGGCAGTCCGACTTTATAAATGTTCAGTATCATTCTCCCGTGCGGCTTCATTGCGCGGAAATTTATCCTTACCTCCCTGACCCTGCGGAAAATTATCACAACCGCAAAGGCGGCGGCGATTATCTGTCCCGTGACCGTTGCGACAGCCGCGCCGACAACTCCCATTGCGGGCAGACCCAGCCACCCGAAAATTAGTATCGGGTCAAGTATGATGTTGATGACCGCGCCGACAAGCTGCAATATCATCGACCACAGCGCGTTGCCGGTGCCCTGCATTATGCGCTCGCAGTTTATCTGTATGAATAACCCGAAGCTGAAGCAGGTCACTATGCGCAGGTAGGATATGCCCATGTCGGCAAGCTCGGCGTTCTCCGCAGCGGAGGCAAAGAATATTTCCGAGAAAAACAGCCCGAATATAAGAAATACCGCGTAGCTGCACATCGCAAGGAAAAAGCCCTGATTTGCGGCGATCTCCGCGTCCTTGAAGTCCTTTTCGCCCAGCTTTCGCGACATAAGGCTGGACATACCGACGCCCGTGCCGATTGATACGGCAAGCATGAGGAGCTGTATCGGGAACGCGAGCGATATTGCTTTGGTTGCATTTTCGTTTATCTGCGCGACGAATATGCTGTCTACTATATTGTATAACGCCTGTACAAGGTTGGAGATTATCAGCGGCAGCGCCATTGTTACAACAAGCTTTTTTATCGGCATTACGCCGAGCTTGTTTTCGGCGGGTTTTGTCTGTTCGTTCATTTAGTTACTTCCTTTTTATTAAATGCACCATTTCAGTTTACCACAATACTGCCAAAGTGTCAATATTTATGGGAATATGGGGGATAATATCGCCGGCGCTTTGTGCAAATTGCTTATGGCGGCGGGGGCATTATTGTTAAGAACAGAGGATTTTGACGAAGATAAAAAATTTAGCGAAAAAGTGTTGACAAAGCGCGAAAATAGTGATATAATACAAAAGCTGTCCGATACAGAGGATAAGCGGTTATATAACATCAAAATTTTTTGAAAAAACTTTGAATAGCTCTTGACAAAAAAGGAACGATGTGATATAATAGATAAGCTTTCCAAAATCACGGCGAATTAAGCGAGTCGGGTTGAAGAAAAATTGAGTTTTTTCAGAAAACCCCTTGACAAACGCGAAGCGACGTGATATAATGGATAGGCTCCCGAAAA
>CAMEPN010000152.1 GCA_945931735.1 uncultured Clostridia bacterium | reverse complement strand
CAGCCCGCTGTATTTCAGCAGCTTGCCCGCCGTAGCGCATACGTCGTCCACGGTGCACATCAGCTCATGCCGCGCGATAGCCTGCGGACGGGAAGCCTTCTCGAAGCCCGAGCCGCTCGTCATGTAGGGCGGATTTGCCGTAACGATGTCCACAGTTTCATACGCCAGCAGCGACTGCGGCATATCGCGCAGGTCTGCAAGTATGGGCTGAACGGTGTTCTCAAGGTGATTTTCCTTTACCGTCATATTCAGCAGCTCGATAGCCTCGGGCTGAATATCAACGGCGTAAATAAGGTGTGGCATTACGTTCTTGCAGAATATCAGGGGGATTATACCGCAGCCCGTGCAGAGGTCGCATACGATGCTGTCGGGTCTTACGCCCGCATAATACGCCAGCAGGAAAGCGTCCGTTCCGAAGCGGTGGTCGTCGGAAACATACATTTTGATCTTGCCGAGTTCAAAGGTTTCCATCTGTTTTCTCTCCAATTTGTGATTTTTTTATCCGATAAGTATATGGCCGTCGGGAACAACTATGTTCTTGCGCTTTGCGCTGTTCAGCACAAGCGACATTATAAGCGAAACAGGACCTATTCTTCCGACAAACATCGTCACGATCAGCAGGCACTTCCCCGCCGTCCCCGCGAGAGCCGTCGCGCCCGCGCTAAGCCCCGTTGTCGAGAACGCCGAAACCGCGTCGAACAGGCACTGAACCGCGCCGACCTTGTCGGAAGTCCCCTCGGGCATCGAGAAATACAGCGCGACAAAGCATACCGCCACCGCCATCATCGACAGCACCGAAAGCACCAGCGTTCTGTAAACAGTCAGCTTATCTATCTTGTGCCTGAATATCTCAACGTCGTTCTTATTTTTCATATATGACACAACGGTCATTATAAGAACCAGAAGCGTCGTGACCTTTATGCCGCCGCCCGTAGAGCCGGGCGCCGCGCCGATAAACATAAGAAGTATCGAGCCGAGCTGGGTGAACTCCGACATCTCCTCAACGGGGATACTGTTAAAGCCCGCCGTCCTAGATGTTACCGACGAGAAGAACGCATTGAGCAGCTTTTCGCCGAAGCTCATCTCCCCGAGCGTATCGGGGTTGCGCCATTCTGCGATGAGGTAGAACAGCATTCCCACGGCGATTAGCCCGCCCGTCATAACAAGCACCGCCCGCGTGTGCAGGCTGAATTTCTTAAGCTCCTTGTACCTTATGAAGTTCTCCCAGACTATAAAGCCAAGTCCGCCCACGATTATAAGCAGCGCCAGCGTTATCAGCACAACGGGGTCGCCGCTGCACGAGGTGACGCTCGAAAACTCGCCCTCCATGCCCATGAGGTCAAACCCCGCGTTGCAAAACGCCGTTATGCTCATGAAAAGGCTCATCCACGCGCCGTATGCTCCGTACTTCGGAATAAACACCGCCGACAGCAGCAGCGCTCCGCACAGCTCGAAAATAAGCGAGTATTTCACAATGCTGACGAAAATGCGTCTGCCGCCCTCGAAGCTGCTCTCGGTAAGGTCGCCCGCCGCGTTTTTAAGCGTCCTGTATCCGAGCTTTTTACCCGCCGCGACGTTGAAAAACGTGATTATCGTAACGAACCCAAGCCCGCCTACCTGTATCAGCAGCGCAATTATTATCTGCCCGAAAAGCGACCAGTGCGTGTATGTGTCAAAAACGACCAGCCCTGTCACGCAGGTCGCCGACGTTGCAGTGAAAAGGCAGTCGAAAATCGGCGTGAACTCACGGGATTTCGACGATATCGGCAGACATAGCAGCAGCGTCCCTGCCAGAATTATTATCAGAAACCCCACGACAAGAGTTCTCGCCGGAGAGAGCCTCCTGCCTGCTTTGGCTATAATGGGCATTTACCTGCCTCCCCCTAAAAATACTTGAGCGCCCGTTATCCGACGTCCTTTTTATTGCTCATCGTCAGCGATGTGACGGTAATCGGCTCCGTGCCCGTGTTGGACAGCTTGAAGCGGACGTTCTCCTTCTTTTCCTTGATTATAACCGTCACCTTAAGAACATTGTCGCTCTGCTCGGTTATGGTGTAGTCAAGCGAATTTTCGCCCTTGTCGGAGGTGAGCGTTACCTTCCCTGACCCGACGCCCTCGCCGTAAACGGTGAAGTAATACGACCCCGCCTTGTACAGCGTGGAGTAATTCGTATATACCGCCGACCCGTTCGGAAGCGTTACCGTAACGCCCTCGCCGGCGCTGCGGTCGGGGTCTGCCGTGTCCTCGTCGAAGCCGTTTCTGACCGCGTGAGTAGTCGCGGGAACGTCCGCGGCGGTGTAAGTCACCATGCCGCCGCCCTCGGAAACGCGCAGACCGTTGTCCTCAGCCCACTGCACAGCCTTGTCCGTGCAGGCGTATACATGGACCGTGCGGTTTATGTCGCCTATGCGGTATATCCCGTCGAACCACATATCAAGGTTCTCTTCTTTTCCCGCAAGAATAATGTCGGGCAGCTCGCCCTTGTCGCTCAGCACTTTTAGCTTGGAGAAACTCGTAACTACCTCGACGTCAAGATCCTCGTACAGGAACTGCGCCTTTACATAGCGCTCGCGCGCGAGGTTGTAGCAGGTAACGCTGTCGAAATCATCATCGAGAAGCTCTATCGCCTCGGTCATGTACTGCGCGCCGTACGCCGAGTTTTTGCTCTGCGGCACCGTGTACGAAACATAACAGTAAATGTTTGAATACAGCAGCAGCCCCGCCAGCGGCACCGAGTAGAACCAGTGAATATTCTTGTCGTGACTTCGTATCAGTTTTATAATGACCCATACGAACAGCATGGTTATCGTCGTGACGATTATTTTGAGGAAGGTCTGCTGCGTGAACATATCCTTCATCTGCTCGCCGTAGCGCATCGGCGCAAGCCCCATTATCATCGCGCTGACAAACCGCTCTCCGCCGAGAACTACCGGAACGACCCGCAGTATAGTAAGCAGGTTTATCGCCGCGCCAGTGCAGAGCGCCGCAAAGCTCTGCCCCATGCCGAACCGCCCGCGGTATATCACAAGCAGCCCCGCAAGTATCGCCACGGGATACATGACCTCGGTATACCGCCCGTACATCACAGTGTCGGCGCGCTCGTTATACAGCGACGAGGTCGCCTTGAACGCAACGCTTACGACAAATATCGCGCCCATAACAAGCAGCGTGAACCAAAGGAAAATCGCGTGCTTGTCATCGAGATACGGGCCGCTCTTCGGGTCTACCTCGCCGTTTTCGGTCATGACCGTCTTGGACGAGCGGCGCTTGTAATAAAGCACTATCCCGACAATTACCGCGACAATGCATATCGCGCCGAAGCCCCATGTCGAGGAGATGAAATAGAACAAATGCCCGATAAGCGTGTCGAAAAATTTCTCAATGGACACCCCTTCGCTGACGGAAAGCCCGCCGTCGCCCGTGCTGAAAAGCCTTGTGAACATACGCTCAATGGTGTTGGTGGGAGTTTTTCCCTCGTCAACACGCCACAGCGCGCTCTGGATATAGTCCTTCATAAATTTGTCGCCGATAAACCCGACAACAATGCTCGCATAAAATCCCGTAAGGCAGAATATGCGCTTTTTCTTCATCGAGAAGAACACGACAAGCTCCAGCACAACGCCCGCCGCAAGCAGCGCGAGCATTCTTCCGTGCGTCGCATACGCCGCCACGAGAGTAAGACCGCCGAGGACGGAGAATATCTGCTTCTTGACCGTCGAGGCGCAGTCCAGCGACTTGTACATCAGCAGCGCGAACACCCACGGAAGCAGGTTGCACAGCGTTTCGTTCCATGTGTATTTCGTCAGCAGCATATAGCACGGGTACAGCCCGCACACCGCCGCGAACACTATCGACGCCGCTTTTTTTACCTTGAATGCGCTGCGCGAGAGGTAATAGATTATAACCGGCGCAAAGCTCATCAGTATCCCGTTTATTATCAGCATCAGGCGATACCGCAGATACGGGTCGTCCGTCAGCCCGAAAACGGGGATATAGAACAGACTCTGGAAATAGCCGTAATATCCGCCCGTCGATACCGTCGAGCGCCAGTCAAGCCCGTTGAAATAAGCCGCCACGGCAGTGACGCTGTATTCGTCGGGGGTAAGGTTGAATATGGTGGTGCAGAGCGTCATAAGGATATGCAGCAGCAGCGTCCCCGCATACAGGCATATCATCACGAACCACTCCGTTTTGAAGAACGCGGTCGCGGTCGCTTTCGCGCCGTTATCCCCGCCGTTTCCGCTTTCCGCGGCAATAACGGTATCCCCGTCGCCGCCGATATTCTGCGGTTCTTCCGCAAGCTCGCTCATGTTGTTCCTCCGTATAAAGATGTAGTGGTTTTTGAAGTTGAAGCCGACGATTTATAGCGCATAAAGTCGCGTGCGCTCTCTCCGTAGGCATAGATGGTGTAGTTGTCGGTGCGTCCTACCACGTCGTAGCTTCCGCCCTCGAAAGGAGCCTCCGTTCCGCTCTCCGCAACAAGCAGGCAGGACTCGGGAACTTCCCTCGGGTCGTTTATTATGACTATCTGCGTCAGCGGATCAAGGAACTGAACCAGCCCCGCTATCCTCGTTTCCGTCTGATAGAAAACTATCTTGGGCGACTGCGTGTCGTTGTATATAAGGGAGCTTATCTCCTCCGCGGGGGCAATGTTCTCCTTGTTCATCTCCGCCCTCTGCGGCAGGTAAACAAACGCTCCGAACGCCGTTGTGTACATGAAAACGCAGCAGATCATTCCCGACAGGATCTGCGTCCTGTGCCTTCGGGTGCAGGCAATGAACACCGCCATAAAAGCGTATATCGTGAAAACGCAGGAGCTGATTATGACAAAGCCCGTGCCCGTAAACCTCCCGCCGACGTCCTCGCCTATCCTCCACGGGAGCAGCCCCAGCACGGGCGATTCCCGCAGATAAAGCGCGTCCGCTATCACGGGGTAGGAAATAAACCCGAAAAGCAGGCATATGATCGCATATGCGCCCGCGCCGTAAAGTATGTGCTTAAGCTCCGCGCCGTAAAGGAAAATAAACGCAAGCACAAGGAATATCGCCAGCGGAGCGACATTGTCGGTATACCGCCCGAACAATGTCAGATCCTGAAGCTCGCCCGCGTCCTCGGAAACGGATTTATACATCGCCGAGAGTAGTATCGAGCCGCCGACCGCAAGAAAGGAATATACCGCAAATACGGTTATGCGCGTGTTGTACTTATGCTTCACCGTGTCGTATACGCGCGTTCCCCTTTCGGGAGAAGCTTTCCATGCGCCGACGTCCTCCCTTATGCGTGAAACAACTATTATCACGAATACCGCCGCCGCCATCGCGCCAAGTCCCGCCGTCGCCGGCTCGAACGTGGAGACATTACCGAAAA
>CAMEPN010000151.1 GCA_945931735.1 uncultured Clostridia bacterium | reverse complement strand
TCCTCACCCTGGAAATAACCGAGATAACAAAGCGCGCACGCGTTACGATAGTTGACGACAAGCTCGCTGCCGTACCCATGTAACTAACGGAGGATAAAATGACGGCTGATAATATTCTTTTTAACGACTGCTGGCAGTTCTGCCTTACGGACAACGACGAGATAACGGATCTGCGCGAGCTGTCCGAGCGGCATTGGTACGACGTCGAGATACCGCACGACTGGCTTATCGGGAACACCGCGGAGCTTTATAAATCGGGCGACGGCTGGTACCGCCGAAAGCTTGCCGTAAGCGCGGAAATGCTCTCGGGGCGAGTGCTGATAAACTTCGACGGCGTGTACATGGACAGCACGCTTTTCGTCAACGGCGCCGAGGCGGGCGGCAACACCTACGGCTATTCCGCATTTGAGCTTGATATCACCGACCTGCTTCGCGAGGGCGAAAACGACCTGCTCTTAAAGGTGAGCCACCGCGCGCCTAACTCGCGCTGGTACAGCGGCGCGGGCATTTTCCGCGATGTCGAGCTGAAGCTTCGTCCCGCGACTTATATCAAGACAAACGGCATTTATATCCACAGCGAGAAGCTTGACGGCGGCTCGTTTTCTACCGAGATAGAAACGAGTATTGTCGGTCAGCCGTCGGACATCAGGCTTACGCTGGAGGTTGTCGCTCCGCGCGGCGGGGTCATTGCGGGCTTCGAGCAGAAAGCGGTTTTCGGGGGAGGGGAGGAGTGCTTCCTCAACACCTTCACGATAGACGACCCGATGATATGGGATATCGACGCGCCGAATGTCTACACCATGAGGATATCGCTGTTCGGCGCGGACGGCGCGCTGCTCCATTGCGCGGAGGAATGCTTCGGCTACAAGACCGCCGAATTTGTCCCCGAAAAGGGACTTGTTCTCAACGGCAGGCAGATAAAGCTGCACGGCGTTTGTCTGCACCATGACCTCGGAGCGCTCGGCGCGGCGTACAATTTCCACGCGCTGCTGCGTCAGCTCCGAATAATGAAGCAGATGGGTGTAAACTCTATACGCACGTCGCACAATATGCCCGCAAAGCAGCTCATGCAGATATGCGACAGGATAGGCCTGCTTGTCGACAGCGAGAGCTTCGATATGTGGGAAAATCCCAAGACAGAGTTCGACAACGCGCGCTTCTTCAAGGAAACGGCGGAAACGGACGTGAAGAGCTGGGTCGAGCGCGATCGAAACCACCCCTCGCTTTTGATGTGGAGCATCGGCAACGAAATAAGCGACACCAACGACCCGCACGGGATAGAGATAACCAAGCGCCTGAGGGATTACGTTCACAAATATGACCCCAAGGGCAACGCTCCCGCGACGATAGGCTCGAATTTCATGACCGGCGAGAACGCGCAGAAATGCTCCGACGAGCTTAAGCTTGCGGGGTACAACTACACAGAGCGCCTTTATGCAGAGCACCACGAGCGCTATCCCGACTGGACGATATACGGAAGCGAAACGGCGTCCGCCGTCCGCAGCAGGGGCATTTATCATTTCCCCGCAGACCTGCCGCTGCTCACATATGAGGATCTTCAGTGCTCTTCTCTGGACAACAGCGTTGTCGGCTGGGGAAGCTCCGCGATGAAGTCTTGGCGGCTCGACCGCGACTGCGATTTCTGCGCGGGACAGTATATCTGGACAGGCTTCGACTATATCGGCGAGCCTACCCCCTACTCGACAAAGAACAGCTATTTCGGAATTGTTGACACCGCGGGCTTCCCGAAGGACATTTATTATTTCTATCAGAGCGTGTGGCTCGACCCGAAAAAGCACCCTGTTCTGCATATCGTACCGTCCTTTTGGGATTTCAATTTGGGGCAGAATATCGACGTAATCATTTACAGCAACGCGTGCTCCGTAGAGCTTTTCCTTAACGGAAAATCATTCGGCAGGCAGGAAATGCGCCTGTCCGACAGCGAAGAAATGCGCGCGCATTACATTGTTCCGTTTGAACGGGGCATAATAAGCGCGAAGGGCTACGACGCGGACGGCGCGGTCGTTTCAGAGGAGAGCCTTTCGTCGTTTGGCGATCCCGTAAAGCTTGTCGTGAAAGCGGACAGGACAACTCTCGCCTGCGACGGCAGGGACATTTCCTTTATCGAGATAACCACCGTCGACGATAACGGCGTTGAGGTCGGTAACGCGCGTAACCGCGTCAAGGTCGAGGTAAGCGGCGCGGGACGGCTCGTCGGGCTGGACAACGGCGACAGCACCGACTACGACAGCTACAAGGGCGACAACAGGCGGCTTTTCGGCGGAAAGCTGCTCGCTATGGTGCAGTCCTCCGATGAGGAGGGCGAGATACACGTCAGGGCGTCCTCCATCGGGCTGGAGAGCGCGGAGCTTGTGCTGGCGGCAGTCGAGGCGGCTCCCCGCACGGGAATAAGCGTTGTTAAGGAGAATGCGTTCCCCGTTGTCGGGACGGAATACACCGACGAGGTGCCCGTGAGGAAGATAGAGCTTTCGGGCGGAGGAACTCTCGACAAGGAGCGCCGCACCGCGGAGGTGATTGCGAAGCTGTTCCCCGCGAACGCGACATACAGCGACATCACATGGAAAGTGATACGCGAAACGGGCGTTGAGGTGCCGCTGGCGGAGGTCGAGCCGACGGAGAGCGGCGCGGTCGTTACCGCTAAGGGGGACGGCGAGTTCCTGCTGCGTGCGTCGATAAGCAACGGCGGCAGCATAACGCAGGTTTACGCCGACCTGCCGTTCAAGGTCACGGGAATAGGCGCGGCGGTCCGCGACGCATATTCGTTCACCTCGGCGGGAACTCTGGACGGCTCGGATATCCCCGTGAATTACATCGAGGACGGCGCGCTTGGCGGCTTTGAGGGCAGGACGGTCATGTCCTACGACAACGTTGACTTCGGCAGGACAGGCTCCGAGGAGCTTGACGTGCATATCGGCGCCTGCGGCGACGCGTATATCGAGGTTTGGGACGGCGACCCGCAGAGCGGCGAGCTGCTTGTCGGCGAGGTGTTCAGAAACAACGGGCACTGGTGCGGATTTGCGCCGCAGACGTTCGCGCTTTCCCAAAGGGTAAAGGGCGTTCACCGCATAAGCATTGTCATCGACAGCCGCATTATTTTCGGCGGGTTTGCGTTCGTGCCGATAAACAGGGCGTTCGACGAAAACTTCACTGCGGAATGCGACAGCATTTACGGCGACGATTTCGCTGTCGAGGGCAGGAGCGTCGTAAAGATCGGCAACAATGTCATACTGAATTACTCGGCGCTCGATTTCGGCGAAGCGGGAACGGACAGCATCA
This sequence comes from uncultured Clostridia bacterium, assembly GCA_945931735.1. Lineage (GTDB taxonomy): Bacteria > Bacillota > Clostridia > Oscillospirales > Ruminococcaceae > CAG-115. Next base: position 2,089 of record CAMEPN010000151.1, on the reverse strand, counting down.
TCATCAACGGCGCGACGCCCAATCCCACCAACGCAGTGCAGCTTCGCTATACCCCCGCGGGCGGAGAGCAGGCGAGCGTGTTCCTTGATTTCGCACAGGCGGACGAGCCTACGGAAAGGAAGTTCGCTATCCCCGCTCTGACAGGCGTTAACGACATCAGCTTTGTTTTCCTCCCGGGAACAAAGTTCGACTTCATCAGCTTCCGGTTTGAAAAGCGGTGAAAAAACAAATATTGTAACCGATTTGTAAGTAAATTGTAACCTGTACGTTATTGCAATACGGAATTTATTGTTGTATAATTATTACATACAAGCCATCAGCGACAGCGGAGCAGCTCCGTTTTACATAGAGGTGACATTATGAAAAACAATATTCTGCTTATCATTGCGGTGACCGTTATTTCCGTGGGAATAATCACGGCGGTCATTGTGCTGAGCACGGTCGGAAAGAACTCGGGCGAAAGCTCGGGCAGTTCCTCCCAAAGCTCACAGACCTCCTCTTCGTCCGAAACGGATATCCCGCTGCCCGAAACGGAACCTGCCGTGACCATTGTCACCGAAAAGGAAACGGCTGAAAGCGCGCCCACGACGGACGAGAGCGTTACCGACGAGCCTGTTGCGCCCGAGGCGGAGGGGATAGTGTCCACCGCAAAGTCGCTTCTCGGGGTGGAGTTCGTTGACGGCGGCGAAACGCCCGACGGCTTCGACAACTCGGGATTTATCTACTACGTCCTGCGGCAGAACGGCTATATTACCTGCCCCAGAGGCGTTATGGCGCAGTCGCAGATGGGTACCGCGCTGACCTATGACAAGCTGAAAAGCGGCGACCTTGTGTTCTTTATGAACGACGGGAGCACGGCGGCGGGCTTCGGCGGCATTTATATCGGCGACGGGAAGATGATCGCCTGCCTCATGCCCGGTACGGTCGTCAAGGAAGTCGACATCACAACAACGTATTATAAAGATCATTTTTACGGCGGCGTGAGCCTTTCGTAAGATAAATAACAAACCCGAACGGTGGATATCCGTTCGGGTTTGTTTTGTATGTGAATATTTTTATCAGCCCTTAAGCCCACGCGACTGCCTGTCCATGTCCTCGACGACGATGTCGTATATCTCGCCGAGCGTGCGGCAGTATTCCAGCACCTTCCACGGCTCGTTGGTGTGATAGTGTATCTTCGCCACGTCCTCGTCCGCGACAACAAGAAGCGAGTCGCCGACGAAATTCTCGGTGAAATAGTCGAATATTGCGTCCTCGTCGAGGTCTTTCCCGTCAATAAGGAGCTGCGTGTCGTATCTGTATTCAATCTCGTCTGCCATTTTCCGTTCCCTTTCGTAAGGCGTACTGCCTTTGTAAATTCTGCCGAGCATTTTAAAAAGGTTCAGCCCGGCGGGTCGTGCTCTGCTTTATTTACTTCTTCCACTTCATGGAGATGTCGAACGCCTTAACGCTGTGTGTGAGCGCGCCGAGTGAGATGATGTCAACGCCCGTTTCCGCGACCTCGCGGATATTTTCCATGGTGACATTTCCGCTTGCCTCGAGCTTTGCCTTGTGGTCAACTATCCTTACCGCTTCGGCCATTGTCGCGCAGTCCATGTTGTCCAGCATTATGACGTCCACCCCGCAGGCAAGCGCTTCGCGTACCTCGGCGAGGTTTCTTGTTTCGACCTCGATTTGAAGCATATGCCCCGCTTTTTTGCGCAGCGCGGTCACAGCCGCAGTAATTCCGCCGTAGGCGTCTATGTGGTTGTCCTTGAGCATTGCCGCGTCGGTCAGGTTGTAGCGGTGGTTTCTGCCGCCGCCCGCGGTTACTGCGTATTTCTGAAGCGCACGCAGCCCGGGCAGCGTCTTGCGCGTGTCGGTTATGGAAGCGTTAGTGCCTTTTACAAGCTCAACGCATTTGTGGGTGTAGGTCGCGATTCCGCTCATGTGCTGGAGGATATTCAGCGAGGTGCGCTCCGCCTTGAGCATAAGGCGGGTGTGACCGCTGAACTGCGCGATAATGTCGCCGGACTTGACCTCGTCCCCGTCCTTGAAGAAGCATTCGATCTTCACTTCGGGTCCAAGTATCGTTAAAACGCGCACCGCG
>CAMEPN010000150.1 GCA_945931735.1 uncultured Clostridia bacterium | reverse complement strand
CGTGCAATGGGTGATTTCCTTGATTCTGAGGAAATGTGCAACAAGGCTTTTGAAAAGATATATTCCGAAGCGTCAAGTATAGAGTTTTCCTATGGCAATACGGAGAAACTGAATTATGCGGCTAGCATCTTTGAAGCAATCAGAACCTACAAGGACGCAGAACAAAGAGCGCAGGAATGCCGCAAACGCGCTGATGAAATAACAGCCGAACGGAAAGAAAAAGCAAGGCTCGAAGCAGAGGAAGCAGACGAACGGGAGCTGCAATACTGCAAAAAAATCCTCAGTAAACCCAATGCTCAAATCGCAGAAATAGAGGAAGCAGAGGGACGGCTGTATTTAATAAAGGAGCATGAGGGAGCAGAGGCGGCTATCGAGGAATGTCATGAAAGGCTTCAGGCTTTGCACAAGAAATCCAAGCGAAACAGTGTTATCACTATATTCGTTATTCTTGGGTTAATCGCTATTGTTTTTATAGCAAGACTACTAGTTAATTGAGGGTGAAAAAAATGTTTTGTAACAAATGCGGCACTAAGCTGCCGGACGACAGCGTATTCTGCTCAAAGTGCGGAGCTACTCTTGATACAAAGGTATCGTTAACTAAGGATCTGCCACAGGTTTCTGTTCCACAGCAGCGCCCACAGAGTATTGGAATGGTGTGCAGAGCGTGTTCCAAGCCGCTTACCACCAAATGGAAGAAATGCCCGTACTGTGACGCACCTAATCCGTTCTACATAGCTCCCGACCCTCAACCGGAGAAGCCTGCACAGCCGGTTCAGCCGCAGGTCATAATTCAGGAGCGCGAGGTAATAAAGAAGGACGATGATTCAGGCTGTGCAACTTTAGTCGGCAAAATTGTATTCGGAATAATAGATATTATATTCCTGCTGTGGCTTTTGTCACAGTGCTCCGCAGGATAATAGGGAGGTTACGATATGTTTTGCAATAAATGCGGGACAAGTTTACCCGATGACTCTTGCTTTTGCAGCAAATGCGGAAATCGTTTAATGTTTGAAGAGTCAACAGTTGAACCCGTTATCGATAAGGGCACAATATGCGATGTCCTGCTTGTTTCCTATAGCAGACCCGACAGGCTTAAGCTAATCAAGTTCCTTAAAGAGGAGCTTCGGTACACTATGCAGGAAGCAATGGATTTTTTGGATAAAGAACCTAGGATTATCAGAGATATCGATTATGCAGAGGCAGTATATGTAAAGGCACAATTGGAGCAGACGGGAGCTGTGGCAGAAATACATTTTTCAAACAATGGGCTGTAAGTTGCTGGAGGATCATTATGTTTTGTAACAAATGCGGCACTGGATTACCCGATGGTTCCTGCTTTTGCAGCAAATGCGGAAACCGCATTGTGCTTGAGGAAGGGATAGAAAATCCGGCAGTTGACGAGGATTCTGTGTGCGATTTATTGATAGTCTACTATGATTATTCAAAAAAATCACAGCTGATAAAGCTCCTTAAGGAAGAGCTTGGTCTTACCAATGTAATGGAAATGCTGGATAGGGAGCCAAGAATACTAGGCGAGGTCGTATATGCCGAGGCTTTATATCTGAAAACGCAGCTTGAAGGTCTGAATGCTGTTGTAGAGATTCATGCACAGAGTGCAGAGCGTCTATCCTATGAGAGCGAGTATGAAGCAATATGCAAAGCTTTCAGCAATATGTCACCGGATGGTTGTCTTGAAGTGCTTGCAGCAAGAAACCGGGCAATTCAGCAGTACATTGACGAAAAACAAAAGGTGCTTACTGGTGGCTTTTTAAGCAGTGCTGCCAATATGCTGTTCCGGCGAAAAGATATAAAGGAATGCAACAGCTTAGCTCCTGTTATAAATGAGGAAATGGCAAAATCAAAGCAGCTGATGAAGCAAATGCTAGAGGCGCTAAACGAGAAGTATAACAACTGCTATTTCACGCTTTCGGCAGAAGATTCCGCCGAGAAAATGTCGGAAACGATTTTCCTTTACATAAACAATCTCGGCGAATTCGAGCATTTTATATAATGGAGGAACAGAATATGTATTGCAGAAAATGCGGAGCGGAAATACCGGACGATAGTGTGTTCTGCCCGAAGTGCGGGACGGCGATAGAAACAGAGGTATCGCCTGAAGAGGTACTCACCGATACATCGGAACAAAACGACCGAACACAAGATAAGCCTATGAGGTGCGGTACCTGCTTCAAACCGCTTACAGCAAGGATGGAAAAATGCCCGAATTGTGACACGCCTAATCCGTTCTTTGAGGGTGTAAGAACTGACGACTCCTGTCTATCGGATATTCGAGAATTGAATAAACGAATTAAGAGCGGCGAAGTTGGGCAGGAACAACGCAAACACAGGAGAATTGTTCCTGTGATTATTACAGTTACATCTGTGCTTGCCGTGATGGCTGCAGCACTCATCTTTCTTCTTCCTCAAGCAGGTATAGGTTTTGAATATGAGCGTGTTCAGGATTATTATAAAATAACACAATATACAGGCAACAGCCAAAATGTTACGATACCAGACACAATATGGTTCAAGCCGGTAGCTGCCATAGCAAGCAATGCGTTCAGCATGAGAAACGATAAAGCCAATGCAGTAAATGTGAAACTTGGAAAAAATATTTCCCAAATACATGAGAATGCTTTTAAAGATTATTCCTCACTTAAGGAATTGGATTGCTCAGCTGTTCAAATAAAAAGTGGATGCATTTTTCTTGTAAAGGCTAATGCTTTCGAAAACTGTACGAATCTGGAAAAAATCACATTTCCTCATGCATGTATAAATATCGAAAGCTCTGCTTTCAAAAAGTGCTCATCTTTGGAAGAGATATATACATTTGATCAACATATCCTTTATACTTCGGAGAACCAGAATTTCAAGGCAACCATCGGCATGTTTGAAGATAACGGCAATCCTTTTGAAAAGAACAGTATTATCGGATCACAGGCGTTTGAAGGTTGTACCTCTTTGAAAAATCTTTCTCTTATTAACACAAGACTCGAATATAATTCATTTGAAAACTGCACAGGTGTGACTGAGATAATCATGACCGGAGGCAATCTTGGAGACATAATTGACGAAAACCTTTCACTACGTGAAAAATGCTTGAAGAGACCAGGAGGCGGTGCATTTAAAGGCTGCACCGATCTGAAAACCGTTGAACTGAACTTTTTAGAGAAAAACCCTATACCTAATTCGACTTTTTATGGCTGTACGACACTTACAAACGTTTCGGGAGCTAATATTTCAGCCATTGGAGATAATGCCTTCGGGGAATGTACTTCTCTATCCCTGGTTGAGTTTGACCCATATCCTACAGATGTAGCCGATAATGCCTTCAAAGGGTGTAACAGTTTTCAATCGAAAAATTCCTCGGAGAAAAGTAAGCTAGCACAAGGTTCATTATTGCTGGGACTTTCGACTACATATAAGGACTTTGCTACTGAATTCGGAATGCCGGATGAATACGAAGAAGGAAAGGTAATCTACAACATTGGGAATATGAAGTACTGCATTTGGTATGACTTTGATGGTCACCCCACATTTGACCCTGACTGTGCGGACACAATTCGTTGTGTAGAAGTAAATGGCGACAAGAATATAAATTTCTACGGTGATATGCATTTGGGAGAGGATTTAAGCTATTATCAGAATTGGGCAAAAAGAGTGGATTTAAATTCATATCAAACAGAATTATCTCCCTGGACAGATGAACAAGGAAATAAATTTTATTACTATACCATGAACAATATGGATGATTTGTTTCTTGAATTGTATTTTGATTACAATCAGAAAATTGCATATTCGGCTTTAGGATATACTCTATCATAACAACAATCCGAACCTTTCGGGTTCGGATTGTTGGCTATTCAAATATCCATTTACCAATAGTAACCGTAAGTCTGCCATCCTCAAACCATTCAACATATGTGTTGCCATCGGAGGATAATATAAACCAATCCAAACCGTTACTGCGCTCACTTGCGGAACTTCCGCATTTAAGCCATTTTTGCAGCAGCATTACCGTTTTCGCGGCTTCAAGAGAGGTGGCATTATCCCACTCTATGTACCAACGATAGTTGTTTTCATCGTCAAAGTCGGAGACATATTCGCTGAGCTTGGGCACTGCATCGGGCAGATAGAGGCTGTCCCAGCTAAGCGGACGGCAGCTTTCTTCGGGAACGGGTAACTCCCCTGAAAGCGCACTGCTGAATACAAGCGGCTCATATTCATCTATAGGAGAGAACCATAAATGTCCCTGACAGGGCGCAGACGCCTTGTTGGTGTATTCAAAATTTACTGTGTATTTTTCGTTCTTGAAACAAACCTGATAAAGCGGCTCGTCAAAATCATATAAAGGCTCGTCAACATTAAGCCATAGCTTGATTTTTGATACAATTTCATCCGCTTCTGCCCGATCCATTTTGTCCCATTTTATAAACACATGATTGTCCTGTGTTGAAAAGCTTGTTACTGCGTCAGCAAATTTCGGCGTTCCTGCAGGAAGCATGAGCGCTTCCCAGCTGATATTACGCTTGCTGTCCTCGGGAATTACGATCTGCTCAGAGCTAGTGGTGGAAATAGTTGTCGCACTTGTTGTAGCAATTATCTGTTCTTCTGTTGCTTGTGTGGTAGTCTGAATGGTGGTATTCTCCGGAGATGTGTGAGATACCGCAGTGGTTCCTGTTGTCGTGACTGATGTTGATGGAGCAGAACTGTTTGCCTGTGTGGTTTCGTTCGGCAAGGTACTCTCTTCGGACTCCTGCGGCAGTTGAGCGTCAGTGTGTGCGATCGTGCCGGTTTGCGAGGTTGCCGTTGTATGTTCGGGTGTCGGCGGTTCGCTCTCATCGGAAGAAACGGTATCGGAGTGCTCGGTCTGCGAGATCGGAGATCCTTTGTGCTTTTTCGTTTCGCTTGCAGGTGTATTCAGTAAGCATAAAACCACAATAGCGGCTGCGGCGACAACCAAAGCAGCTGCCACAAACCAACCGCCATAACTGCACAGGAACAATGCGCGTTTAACCTGCGAAACAGAGGAATAGCGCTGTTCCGGATTAAAGCGCATACACTTTTCGGCAACTCTGCGATAAGGGGAATGCTGGAATTTGTCGCGGAGCAGCAGTTTCATTGTCACGCCCAGAGAGTAGATATCGCTGCGCTCGTCGGTCTGCATAAAACCGTATTGCTCCGGCGGTGCAAAGCCGTCTGTTCCAACAAAAACGGTGTCCTTGTCCGCATTTGGCTTTTTTATACGCGCAGCGTCAAAGTCGATGATCTTGATGTGACCGTTATCGCATAGAATAATATTGGATGGCTTGATGTCACGGTGAACTATCCCGGAAGAATGCAATGAGGCAAGTCCGCTGCAAAGCTCGCAGAAAATATTGTACAATAAAGAA
>CAMEPN010000149.1 GCA_945931735.1 uncultured Clostridia bacterium | reverse complement strand
TCTTTTTCAAAGATGACCGCGATATTCAGCAGCTTCAGCTCTCGTATGTAATTCAAGCTATCCACTGTATTCCGGGCGAATCGGGACAGGGACTTTGTGAGAATGATGTCGATTTTCCCCTTGCGGCACAGCCGTATCATGCGCAGGAATTCCGGTCGCTTTTTCGCTTGAGTTCCGGTTATGCCCTCATCGGCGAAAATCCCCGCCATGTTCCATTCGGGGTTCTCGTTGATTTTCTCCGTGTAGTAGCTAATCTGCGCCTCGTAACTGGTTTCCTGTTCTTCCTCGTCGGTGGAAACACGGCAGTATGCAGCGACATTCAGCCGCTTGGTCTGGCGGATTTCCGCAGCGGGCTTTGCTGGGATAACAACAACTTTCTTTTCGGTATCAGGCATTTGCTTTACCTCCGTCAGATTTTAGTGCGGCATACTTCATCTCGGCGCATTGAACAATCATTTCCATGACCTTATTCTTATCCGCACCCACATTTTCAAGGCTTCGGTTAATCTCATTGGTTAATTGCAGGATTTCAATGGTCGGTTCATAAACCGTTTTTTGAACTACCCTCTGCGGTTCGATAGCCGTTTTAACCTTTGAGGATTTAGTGTAGCGCGTGGATTTTATCGCATTCGCCGTGCGGAAATCTTCCTGCGAAATAATTGCCGGATAGCCATTTTCGCCAATATATCTACGGTTTTCAAGGATACGGCTGACCATGTTCTTATTCCACTTCGGCTTGCAGGAATTGTATGGAACGGTCATTTTCGCCGCAATTGTCTTAATGGAATCTCCGCCTATGTATTGAGCAAAAATCTGTTTCACGGCTTCAGCTTCAGGTTCGTTCAAGGTGAATTTGCCGTTTTTCATGCAGTACCCGAACGGGATATTTCTGTTTTTCAGCATTATCTCACCGACCTTTCCGCTGAATTTGCTCGTTGAATCCAACGCCGCCGACCAGCTCAAATCGGATTTTGCTCTCGGACAGAACCGTGATTTTCTCCACGATACTGCCGAATTTCTCCTCGTCAAACTCGGTCAGCCGCTCCGCTTTTTCAAGCACGGAAATCAACTTTCGCAGATTGTCCAGCCGCTCATCATCTTCCCCGTCAAGCATTGAGTGAAGCTGATTCTGAAGCTGAACCAGATTTCTGTCCAGTTCCTGTGACCGCGCTGCAAAGTACACCGGTTCGATTATTCCCTGTGAATTGAGCTGTGCCAACAGGTGGCTTTGTTCCTTTTGCTCTGCGACCTCACGGCGTATCTCCGCAACCTGCGTGTTAGCTGATTCACCGAGATCCGCCAACCGCTGAAGTTGGCGGTACATCGGTAGAATTATATCAGAGCAATGCGCCGAGAGCTTGTTATACAGCCGAATAAACGCATTATTCAGTTCTGATTCCACAATTGGTTTCATTCTGCACTTTGCCGCCGATTGCTGGCTATGCGTTCTGCATATCCAGTAAATCTTCTCGCCGACCTTTCTCCTCCTGAACGCTGCGCCGCAGGCTTTGCACCGAATTTTCCGGCTAAGCGGTGATTTCGTATAGATTTTCGCCTCGGGAGGTATTGACCGCTGTAAAATTATGTTTTGTACTGCTTGAAAATCTTCTCGCGAAATTATTGGCTCATGCGTTTTTTCAACGTAGTATTGGGGCTTTTCGCCGTTGTTCGGAAGCTGTGATATGGGCAGAGTGTCGGTGGCGAATGACTTTTGGTAAAGGGAATCACCTATATACCGTTCATTTTCAAGAATATATTTCACCGTGGTATGATACCATTTTACGGCGTACATCGGCAGCGGCGCATGAATTTTGTTCAGCTCGTTTGCTATTGCTTCGGTGCCCATTCCGGATAAGAACATTCTGAAAATGCGTTTTACGATTTTCGATTTCGATGCATCAATTTCAAGTCTGCCGTTTACAAGTTTATAACCGTATGCAGCAGTAGGCGTGATATACGATCCGTCAGCCATGCGCTTGTGTATTCCCATGCGGCAGTTACGGGATATGGACATCGACTCCTCCTGCGCGAACTGGCTGTACAGAGTGAGCAGCATTTCCGAACTAAGCTCGCCGGTGTCGATTTTCTCTTTCTCGAAGTAAACCGACACTCCCAGCGATTTCAGCTCCCGGACGGCTTCAAGGCAGTCCTTTGTGTTCCTTGCGAATCTTGACACAGACTTTGTTAGTATTCGGTCGATTTTCCCTTTGCGGCAGTCATTCATCAGCCGCTGGAACTCGTCCCGCTTGGCGGCAGAGGTTCCCGTGATACCCTCGTCTGCGTACATATCCACGAACACAGTGTTGGTGCTGTTTTTCAGAAGCTCGGTGTAGTACTTGATTTGCGCGTTAAACGAATTCAGCTGGTCATCGCTGCTGCTCGAAACTCTCGCGTAGGCGGCAGCTCGGATAATATCTCCTCTCTTGTTTCGGGCGGGAATTACCGTGATTTCCGGCATCAAATCATCTCCTTTCGTACAACACAATACCACAACGGCTTGCGGAAATCTATCACCAAACCCAACGAAAATATCTACGGTTTTTATGCTTAATCCGACAAAAGGGAACAGGGTTCAAAGCCTTATAATACGCCGCTTGACAGAATTTCTCAGCTTTCTGCGCTGGTGTTCTGTGATGAGCTTTTCCTCTGACAGGTTGTCGATGAAGTGGTTGCACAAGTGCAGCTTCAAGACAGTTTTTGCTTCTTCATTCATGAATTTTCCCCCTTAATTGTACTCGGATTTCAACCCCACACTTATGCGGAGCGCCCGGTCAATGAGCGTCATAGCAAACGGCGGAAGATGCCCGATTTTGTTTTTCAGACGCTCCTTGTCCATAACCCGAAGCTGCTCCAGCATTACGTTTGAGTTCTGCTGAAGCCCCGCCGATTTCGGGTAAATCATCACATGGACGGGCAGGTATCCTGAGGTGAGCTTTGTGGTAATGGGCGCTACTATGGTCGTGCTGCTGTGGCGGTTTCCCGTGTTGTTCTGGATTATGAGAACGGGACGAATACCGCCCTGCTCGCTGCCAACCACAGGGTCTAAGTCGGCGAGGTATACATCGCCGCGCTTTATGCTTGGTTTGTTCATGTAGAAAATTCCTTTCTTCAATTTGTATGTAATACCGCAGCCCCGCCAGAGCAGAGCTGTGGCTATATATACAAAGCGGATTTCTCCGCTAAAAAAATCAACCTGTGTGCCGAATTTGTCCCCGACCTCCCCGACTAAACCAAGGGGATTTCTCCCCTTGAGGGAATATTTCAGACCGTTGCTGGCGGCAACGTCATGGGAATCTCACCCCGATGCGGTTCTCGCAAAGCCGCCCCCAATGCTTTAGACTATGGCTGGACGGAAGTATCATTATCCCCCGGCGCAGGTCATCGCGGATCGGCTGCCACACCGATTTTTGCGGCTTGCACTTATCGCTCGGTTCTGAAACAGGCTGTCGGAATGTATCGAGTCACGCTCGTTCGGCTAAGTGCCGGGCTTGTCCGTTCTGCTGTTCAGGAACGTCCTGGCGGTGCGCCGCTGTCGCTTTCAACCATATAGGCTGCGCCGGGGAAAGTATCTGAAATACTGCTATTCTGTTTTCAAAGAAGCAGAGAGAATTTGTCCTCTCATAATATTTGCCGTTGGGAAGGGGTGTTTGAGCGGACTTTTTCAGAAAAATTTTATTTTTCTAAAAAATCATGCATTTTGCACAAAATTCTGCGTTTGCGATCATGCAAAGTGCGCTGTGGAATTCCCAACTCCTCGGCAAGGTCACGCTCGGTTCTATCAAAATAAAAAAGCTGGGCGATGAGGTATCTCTCCTCATCGTCCAGCTTTGACATTGCCTGTTCAAGCATTACTTTTCGTATGACCGACTCGTACAAATCCTCCCGCCGGTCAGGGAACTCCACCCCAAGCTCCGTCAGCCTGTCCAGGGAATCCTCCATGCTTGGTTTTACTGAAACTCTTTCGTTCTCACTATCAATTGTGATACGCTCCTGCTTGACCGAAAGTGGTTGCCATATTTCACAAATAAACTACAGTTCCTCTTTCGTGAGTTCTTTAACTTTGAAAAATATTAAACAATAAGGCAGTAGCGAATTTGCCACCGCCTTATTGCCAAAATAGTGTTCTTGAAATGCTTAGTCCGTTCTTTGTTTTGTACATTGCATTTCATCTATGTTAATCCCATGTCCCCAAGGATGTGTTTCCCACAAGCCCATCATCAAACAGTTTTACATCGATAGTTCCATCAGAAGAGTCTACAATATACATTTTTACAGTAGGAAGTATTTTTTCTAATGTTTCCAGAAGAAGTCTATATTTTGTAGTATCTTCCGTATAGATTGCGGTGTTTTTCTGATATTCGGCAAGCATACTAAGGAATTTCTCCGTATCGCCGGTTGCGCGAGAAATCTGCTCAGCCTTATATGCCTCGGCATCGGAAATCATTTTGTTGGCATTTGCACGAGCCTGGGGTATCAAACTGTTATAATAACCATTTGCCTCGTTAATTGCCGTTTCCTTATCCTCCTTTGCAGCAGTTACATCCAAAAAAGCAGAGGAAACGGCATCAGGCGGAACGATCTCTTGAATGTTAAATGCAGTAATTTTTATTCCAGCATCATAACGGTCTAATGCCTCCTGAGTAAGTGCCATTATAGCATTTTGTGCTGCAACTTTTTCCGTACTTAGTATATCGTCTACTGAAGTGGAAGCCATTTGTTGTACGAGCGCGGATTCAACGCTGTAACGGACTAGCTGTTCGCTGTTTCCGTTAACATTATAGAGAAATTTTGTTGCATCACTTACTTTGTAATGAACAATAGCCTGTGAAGTAATAATGTTTTCATCACCCGTCAACAACTGAATTGCCTCCGGCATATCCCCTGGTGCATGAAGATGATCCGGTAATGTCATGCCAATATCAGCACGACGAATCTCGGATACATTAACTTTTTCTACTGTATCAATAGGGAATGGAAGACGATAGTGCAGCCCTTCACTTACTGTTTGTTCCAACGGTGCTCCAAATCTTCGTATTACTGCCTGTTCTCCGGGGTTTACCACATAAAGCCCAGAGAGAAGGTAGACTGCCAATATACAGCCCCCTACGACAAAGATAACTTTTTTTGGATTAATATGTCCAAAAGCACTTTTCAAATCATTTGTAATTCCGACCTGCCTCCCAGAAGGTGCTTTAGAATTCCTTTTGGAGATGAATTGTTCTTTTAGCTTTCGCCCCTTGTATTTCACTGCTGATAAAGGATTAGAGCTGTCGCTTTCCGGCTTTTTAGTCGACTTGGGCATTCGTTTCACCTCGATTCGTTATGCTATACCCACTAAGATATTTTAGTATTTCAGCGGTTGAAGGCAGGATCAGCGTAGTATTGCCATCTATTGTTTTTTCATAAGTTTCCAAGGTTCGGATAAATTCG
>CAMEPN010000148.1 GCA_945931735.1 uncultured Clostridia bacterium | reverse complement strand
GAACGCGTTGAGAAGCTGGCGCTTGTATTCATGCAGGCGCTTTATCTGAATGTCGAAAATGCTTTCGGGGTCAACGCTCACGCCCTCATGCTCGGCTATATAGTCGGCGAGAGCGCGCTTATTATCCGCCTTTATTGCGGCGAAGCGGTCAAGCTGCGCCTTGTCGTCGGCGTATTTTTTCAGCCCGCTGAGCTGCGATAGGTCGGTTATCCAGCTTTCATTCCCGAGAAGCTCGGTTATCTGCGCGGAGAGCGCGGGGTTGCACAGCGCGATCCAGCGGCGCGGCGTTATGCCGTTTGTCTTGTTCTGAAAGCGCTCGGGGTAAAGCTCGTACCACTCGGGGAGGGCGTCGTGCTTGAGTATTTCGGTGTGAATGCGTGCGACGCCGTTGGTGCAGCTCGTGCAGTATATCGCCATTTTCGCCATATGCACGACCCCGCCCGACACGGGCTTCATCTGGTCTATCTTCTCCCTCGGCATACCGCGGCGGTACATATCCGCGATGAACGCTTCGTTTATGCGGAGAATGACGGAGTAAACCTCGGGGAGTATTTTCTCCATAATGCCCGTGCCCCATTTTTCGAGCGCCTCGGACATAATGGTGTGGTTGGTGTAGTTGAAGGTCTTTTTCGCGATCTCGAGCGCTTCCTCAAACTCACAGCCGCGCTTTATCAGGCAGCGTATAAGCTCGGGGATAGCGATAGTGGGGTGGGTGTCGTTCAGCTGTATTGAGTTATACTCGGCGAAGTCGAGCAGCCGTCTGCCTGCGCGGAGGTGCTTTCTGATGAGATCCTCAATGGAAGCTGCGGAGAAGAAATACTCCTGGCGGAGGCGGAGGACCCTGCCCTCGTCGGTGCTGTCGTTGGGGTAAAGCACCTGCGAAATGCTCTGCGCGGCGTTCTGGTCACGGAACGCGCCGATAAAATCGGAGTTGTTGAACGCGTCGAAGTCAAAGGACTGCGGCGCTTCCGCCTGCCACAGGCGCAGTGTACCTGCGAAATCGTTCTTGTAGCCGAATATCGGCATATCATAAGGAACGGCAAGCACCTCAAGGTCGCTGAAGCGGATCGTTACCGCGTCGTCGTCAACGCGGCGGCTCCACGGGTCGCCGAATTTTGTCCAGTCGTCCGCGTATTCGCGCTGGAAGCCGTCTTCTATCGTCTGCTTGAATAAACCGTATTTATAGCGTATGCCGTAGCCCGTCAGCGGGAGGCGCATTGACGCGGCGCTGTCGAGGAAGCAGGCGGCGAGCCTGCCGAGTCCGCCGTTTCCGAGGGCGGCGTCCTCTATCTCCTCAAGGTCGCACAGGGACGCGCCCGCGCTGTTAAGCAGCTCCTCGGCTTCGTCGTGCAGCCCGAGGCAGAGTATGTTGTTGTATACCGCGCGCCCTACGAGGAACTCCGCGGAGAGGTAGCTTGCGGAGCGGCCTTTCGGCGCGCTGTTTTTCATCGTCGGCACCGCCTGCTTCATTATCGCGCGGGAAAGGGCGTCGTGAAGCTGCGGCGCGGTGGGTCTGCCGCTGGTATCCATATCGGCGAGAAATTCGGAAAAGTCCTTTTTGAGCAGGTTCTTGTCTATCATAGCGTTCTCCTTGATGTTCGGGTTTATCCGGACGGAAAGTCTTGTGTACCTATTAATTATAGCATATAATCTCCCATAAATCAAGAGCACATCGGCGAAAGTTTGATTTACGAATTTGATAATAAAACATATGTACTGTTGATTATTTTGGTTAAAATGCACATTTGCAGAGCGGGAAATTCTACACGCAAAATTGCCGTTTTATGGCTTATTGGCATAAAAAAAGCGGTTTCAGCGCTTGAAATAACGTTAAATTTATGTTATAATTAAACTATTCAAGCAGTATGGGTTAGCTATGCCTTGCACGGCTGCCGCTGCTGAAATCAGGCAATGACACTGCATTGCGGGGGAATGGAGGTAATCCGGTGAAAAAATTCTCTTATGTTGCCACTGACGTCAACGGAAAAACCGTTCGCGGACAGGAAATGGCGGAGGATTATATCGAGCTTCAGCAAAAACTGAAGGAGCGTGGACTGTACTGTACCAGATACCGTGACATCGGCACAAATAGCGCCAACGATGTCAAGTACAAGTTCAAGACAAAAGAGGTATCGTTCATAAGCAGACAGCTTGCGTCCATGACGTCGGCGGGTCTGTCGCTCGTAAGAGCGCTCTACATACTCCAAGAGCAGCAGGAAAACAAAAAAGCAAAGGCTGTTCTTCTGGATATCTACGAGGAGGTACAGAAAGGTAAATCCTTCTCCGATGTCCTCAACTCAAAGCCGGGCGTTTTCCCCGAGCTTTTCGTGAGCATGGTATCCGCGGGCGAAGCTTCCGGTACGCTCGACCAGATGCTCAACCGTATTTCCGACCACTTCGCAAATGCGAACAAGACCGCTAACAAGGCTAAGAGCGCGATGGTTTACCCCTGCGTGCTTGCCGTTCTGCTTATCGCGGTAATCGTTCTGCTGTTCGTGGCGGTACTTCCGCAGTTCGGATCCATGATGGATCCCGAGGATATGTCGCCGCTTTCCGCAGGTCTTATGGCGTTCTCCGATTCGCTGATAAATCAGTGGTACGTCTATATTATCGTTATCGCTGTTATCATCGTTGCGATTTGGTTCATGCTTAAAACTCCCGTCACAAGGCTTAAGTTCGACGAGCTTATCCTTAAGATACCCAAGGTAGGAAAGCTTATCTCCACCATGTACACGGGACGCTTCGCGAGAAACATGGCGAACCTTTACGGTGCGGGTCTTCAGATGGTAGACTGTATCGAAAAGTCGGTTTCCGTTATCGGCAACTCCTATGTTACCGAGCGCTTCAAGGACGTTATCGCCGATATCAAGCTCGGCGAGAGTATGTCAAAGTCAATAGAAAAGACCGGAATTTTTGAGGGTATGTTCACCTCTATCATTTACGTCGGAGAAGAATCCGGTACCCTCGACACGATCCTCGGCAAGGCTGCCGACTACTACGACGAAGAGGCTGACGCAGCTATCACAAAGCTTGTCGGACTTATGGAACCTCTGATGATCATTATCATGGGTGTTGCGATAGGCGTGTTCCTCGCAGGTATGTTCCCGATGCTCTACGGCAGCATGACCGATATTTCCTGATCCGACCGAAAAAACAGACTATATGAGGTGAAAATATGCTTTCAATAGATATTACCGACAGACAAATCAAGCTTGTCAGAGGCGTTCACAGCGGAAACAAGATAAGAGTTCAGGACGCCGATATGCGCGAACTTTCCATGGGCATGGTGTCCAACGGCTACATAACCGATGTCCCCATGGTCGCGGCTGAGCTGAACGATATCATCAAGACAAAGGACATCAAGGAAAAGGACGCGATCGTGTCCATTACCTCCAGCTCCATAGTTTACAAGGAAATGCTGCTCGCAAAGCCCAAGACGATGAAGAACCCCGCTATCATCGAGGCAATGATCCAGTCGAGCATGAATATTTCCAACGAATACAACATCTCGTTCACCATCGCGGGCGAAACGGAGGACGAGGAGAAGAACAAGCTCATCAAGGTCATCGCGGCTGCCTGCCCGCAGCGTCTTGTTGACGGCTATGTAAGACTGTTCTCCCACATAGGCATCTCGCTCAAGGGCGTAAACATCTCCAACAACTCCGTAACGCGCCTTATCGTAAACGCACCGAAGATGGCGGACAGAATGCCCCTGCTGCTTATCCAGATAGACAAGGGCTTCCTCAACATGAACCTCTACGAGGACAATCAGCTCGTATTCTCCCGTTACTTCAATGTTGACCCCAACGACTACGACAACGCGCCGAACTACCTCACCCGCGCGGTCTACGACAACCTTTTCAGAATGCTCCAGTTCATCAGGAGCAGAAAGGGCTCTAAGCCGCTTAAGGAGATAATGTTCTACGGCGACATCGAAAACTTCATCGAGCTTACCAACACCATTTCTTCCTTTAATATCCCCGCAAATATCCTCTCGACTCCGACAAGCGTCATCACCATGACGGAGATCGACTTCACGAAGTACGCGAACGCTATCGGCGCGCTCTACCGCCGCAATAAGGAGCTCGAGCACATCAACCTGCTCGAGGCGACCTCCGCGAAGGAATCCAAGGGAATGAGCGGCTTCCTTCTGGCGATCGGCGCAGGCTGCGCAGGCGCGGTGCTCGTTGTTGCGGGTATCTGCTTAGGTCTTGAGATAATCAACAACAACTACAAGGCGGAGATAGACAAGGTTCAAAATCAGCTCAGCGATCCCGCGCTTGTTGCCGACCTGGCGACGGTGGATACAAGAAAATCAATGCTTCAGGGCTTCGAGCAGTATAACTCCACGGTAAACCAGACCGTCCTGCTGTTTAACTATCAGCCCAAGGTTCAGAGCTACGTTATCGAAAAGCTGCGCGAGCCTATCGACGACAAGGAAAACGGTATACTTACAGGCAAGGAAGAGCTTGAGATAACCAATATCTCCATCAACGGCTACGATGTAAATGTTTCCTTCGTAGGTATGTGCGAAGGCAACCCCGCGCATATTCCTTCTGCGTATGCGGAATACCTCACGGAAAAGGTCAAGGATAAGTACGGCGACGCTTACTTCAACAGCGTTTCCTACACCGGCTTTGAAAAGCTCAATTCCAGCGACCTTGCAACCTACGCAATGCTTTCCGATGAGGACACCGCAAAGTTCGACACGCTGTTCTCGTTTGATATCTCTATGAAGCTCAACATGGGCAGCGACGAGAAGAATGCAACGATCGATCTGGAGCCGGACGAAACGGCGGAAGACCAGACAGCAGGAGGTAACGAATAATGAAACTTAGTAAACAGGAACGCATTGCGGCGTTCGTAATTGCAATAATCGTAATCCTCGCGGTAGGCATTTTCGTATTCATCAAGCCCAGATTTGAGGCTATCGGCACAACAACGGCGACACTCACCACAAAGCAGCAGGAATATGTTGCGGCGCTCGAAAAGCAGTCAACAAAGGATGGTCTTAAGACTCAGGTGCTTGACGCATACGAGCAGGGCGAGCACCTTGCGGATATGTTCTTCCCCGAGCTTACAACGTATCAGGTAGACAAGGAGTTCAGAGCGTTCCTCGAGCAGTGCGAAGCGAACGTTATAGTTGAGAATCTTAACGTTTCCGAACCCGGTACTACTACCCTCAGCACATCGTTCTATACTCCCACAGAGGTAACATATGACCTTAAGACATACGTTACACAGGGAATGGAAACCAGCGAGGAGGAGCTTGCGGCACAGAACCGCCGCCAGATCCTTCAGAACGCTCTCGGCGCGGCGCAGACTATCGGCTCAATCTCCGTTGATTTCACCGTAAGCGCTATTGATCAGGAAGAGCTTCTTAAGTTCTGCGACGAGGTAAACGAATATATCAAGGACGAGAACGGAACGCTTACAAGAAAGGCTATCCTCCTCGGAGGCGCAAGCTTCAGCTATCC
>CAMEPN010000147.1 GCA_945931735.1 uncultured Clostridia bacterium | reverse complement strand
GCAGCACCGCGCCGATGTTGTCGATGCCGCTGATGTTCGCGAAGATGTTGATTTTCCTGCCGTCGAGGGTGACGTTCTCCTTGCCCTTAAGCTCTTGGAGAAGCCGCTTTTTCTCCTCGTCGGCGCGCTGTTTTTCGGTGTATTTCCTTATCGTTTCCTCGTCGGGGTCAATGAAAATCTCGCCGGTGTAGCCGTCGACTATCGCGGCGTCGTGCTCCTTTATTTCCTTAAGAAAATCCTCCCCCACGCCTATTACCGCGGGGATATTCATGTTCCGCGCGAGTATTGCGGTGTGTGAGTTGTAGGAGCCGTGCGCGGTCACGAACGCAAGCACCTTATCCTTGTCGAGGGCGACCGTTTCGCTCGGAGCGAGGTCCTCCGCGCAGATGACCGCCTTTTCGGAGGAGAGGGCGCTGTCCGCCGCTGTTCCCGTGAGGTTGGCGATCATTCGGTTGGAGATATCCCTAACGTCGGCGGCGCGTGCCTGCATATATGCGTCGTCCATTGCGGAGAACATCTTCGCGAAGTTGTCCGCAGTGACCGCGACGGCGTATTCGGCGTTGACCGACTGCGTGTCGATGATGTTCTCGATCGACTCGTTGTAGTCCTCGTCCTCGAGCATCATCATGTGTATCTCGAATATCTGCGCGTTGGTTTCCCCGACTTCCTTAAGCGCCTTTTCGTATATTTCTGCGAGCTGCGCCGCGGACGTCTCCTTTGCGGCGGCAACTCTTGCTTTTTCAGCCGCAGTGTCCCCGACGTGGGTGCGGGTCACGGAAGCGTCGGAGCTTCCGAGAACGGAGATATTTCCGATAGCGACCGCGCTGTATACGCCCTTGCCCTTGTATTTTTTCATTGCAAATTCCTCCTGTAAATACGGGAATGCTCCCGTTTATCATACCCCCTTTATTATTTGTTAATTATCCTTTTATATGAGCTGGTTAAGCATTTCGTCTATCGTTTTTCTGTCCGCAAGCCCGTCGGAGAACGCCGTTGCGCCGCGCAAGTGCCCTCTCATAGATGTCAGTCTGGAGGGAAGCGGGAATGCTCCCCGCGAGCACAAGGCTGTCGCCGCCGCGTATCGCGTCCAGCTTTCCGAAAAGCTCCTCAACGGCTGCGTCTGTGATGACGAGGCGCGTGATTGAAAGTAACCGTATATACCATTTTCACGACCTACGTGATGAGCGCTGAAAACTGATGTCCGCCGCTTCAGCCTTGCTTATGATAACATAACGAACGCTCAAAATCAAGGGGGTAATGCCGCAAATTGAAAATTATTTTCGGCTCATACGCAGGATTTTTCCGAGGGAGCAGGCTTTTCGCCGCGTTGACATCTGCGGGGTCGGGCAGATTCCATTTTATCTTCATAGAAACACGAGCCTGAGAACAGATTTCTCAGGCTCATTGTAATTATTCAGACGGTTTCCGCAGCGCTGTTGTATCTTATGAACATTATCCAGAACAGCACCCCCGCGCCCGCGAGAGCGCAGCCCAGCCCCGTGTAAAACACGGCGATGAACACCTCGGGAACAAGCCCCGAATATCTCAGCCAGATACCGCCGCCCATCATGAACGCCATTATGCAGTACGCCTTGAGGTCTAAGAAATTCCAAAACGGTCTTGTCGGCTCGGCGTAGCCCTTTATGCGGCGGGTGTGCTTCATGCTCATTTTGTAGAACATCAGCCCGAACGCACATAACACCGCCAGCGAGATGAGGATATTCACGAATGTCACCTCGATATTCATGTAGGAAAGGACGCCGAGCCTTGCGACGTTAAAGCCCGCAATGAGCCACACGCAGCCCGCTATCGCAAGCAGCGTGCGTTTTTTTACATGGTAAAACGGCTTCCCGCTCATTGAACGACCTCCGTCTTTGCCGTCTTTTTGAGCGCCGCGATAAGCAGAATTATCCCCGCGCCCGCGATTATGTGACCTATGCCCGCGATGCCCGAAATCGCCGCGTCAGCGCCCTTTGAAAGCTCCGCGCCGAGCACCTGCGTTACCCCGCGCACCGCCATCATCACCGCAGTGAGCGGCACGCCGATGTTGTAAACGCAAAGGAACACGCGGAACAGCTTCTGCTCGGGCAGCGCCTTGAAATGTGCGCAGAAAAGCGCCGCGATAAGGAAAACGAACATTCCGAGCAGGAAGAAGTGGGTATGTACCTTTCCGAGGACAGTCGTACCCTCGAAGCAGTTGAATTTCGTAAATTCGCGGTAGAAAACTCCGCCCGCCATAGCCGCTATGGCATAAATCAGCGAGATATTGATACATTTTTTCATTTTGCAAGATCTCCTTTCATTGCGTTGAACCCGATAAGCACTGTCCAGACGTATGCGCAGGTTTTCGGTACCATCAGCATACCGATAAGCGGAACGGCGTCCGCGAACAGCACCACGGGGATATAGAACCCGAAGCTTAGCACTATTGTAAGCCACATAAAGCGGAATTTACGGTCGGCGCATTTCCGCGCGCTGCGGAAGAACAGCACGATAATGACCCCGCCGAGAAGGGCGAACGGTATGTTGCGGAGTATACCCCACAGAAGCGGAGGCTCCTTTCCCGTCCAGTCGTTCTGCGGCATCAAGCAGAGTATCACTCTTATCAGCGCGAGCGCCCAGATTGCTGCTGTGAGCGCGTTGTTTCCGCTGACGCGGTATCTGCTCCGCCAGACATAATAGAGCAGCACATAGAACGCCGTCATTGTTACCGAGGTTATAAGCTTGCCGATGCCGAGCGCGGCGGTGTAGTCGTCAAGCCCCGTCGTGCACAGCGCCAGCGCTCTCGGGACAAGGTGGAACGAGTCGCCCGCGCCGAGCGTCACCGCCATTATACCGAACAGAAGATACTGCGTTTTTCCGCGGCTTACTTCCGCGTTTTCCGCCCCGTCCGCCGAAGCCCTAGTGCTGCGCCTTATCATGATTATCCCGAGCGTTATCACCGTGACAAGGTAAACCGCGTCGAACAGGGTTTCAAAAATTGCCTGCACTTCATCTCCTCCTTTATCGGTCGGTGTAGATCGTCCTGCTTATTATTTCGGTGAGCGCCGAGCAGCTTTGCTTGTCCGCGCTCAGAAGCAGGATAATGTTTTCGAGGACAAACTCTGCGAAAGCTTCCTCGGAAAGCGCCCCCGAGAACGCCGACGGGTTTATCGCGCTGTCGCTTTTTAGCGCCGCGAGCAGCGCGTGCCTTATATCATCAAAACACCTGTCCATGGCGCTTTTCGCCTTGTCCCTGCCTGCTCCCGCGACGGCGGCGGAATGCGCGGCGAAAAAGTCGGGGTACTTGCCCGACATCTCGCGGACGCGGCGGAAAAGCCTGTCAACATATTCCGTGAACGGAACGCCGCTTTCCTCCTGCGGGAGGTGGAAAATGTCCTGCCATATCCCCGCGATGGTCGCGATGACCAGCTCGTCCTTGTCGGAATAGTAGTTGTACAGCGTTCCGAGCGCCGTTCCGCATTCCTTTGCGACTGTGCGCATATTGAGCGCGGAAAGCCCCCGCTCCGAAACCAGCCGCCTGCACACCTGCATTATTGCCTCTTTCGATGTTATTTCCGGATTGATACGCGACCGCCTCCTCAAACTGAACATTGTTCATCTTGGGGTCATTATAGCACATCGGCGGCGTGTTGTCAATACGTTTCGGGGGAAAATACTGCGATAAGCGGAAAACGCGCATTTTTTGTTTAGGGTACTATGCAAACCGAAGAAAATATGTTACAATATGTTTAGAGGTGACCTTTATAAAATTACATTTTTCGGCGGACGGCGCTGAACACTCTTAGAATGATGACCGCGCCGGGATATACGATAGAGAAGCGGGAGGAACTGTAATGCTTCGATATATAACAAGGGGAAATTCAAGCCCGCAGGGAAAGCAGCGCGTATATATCTCCGGAACTAACGAGGACGTCGAGAGGTATTCGGCAGGGATAGCGGAAATGCTGTTCCGCCACAGCAACTGCACGGTGTATTACAGCTCGCCTGCGGACGAGTTTGACGCGGACGTACTGCAAAATGTGAAGCTGGTCGTTCTGATAGTGACAAGGCGGTTTTTGTATTCCGAGAATGCAGGATATTCAAAGGTTTTCGGATGGGCGGCGGAAAACCATACGGCGGTGCTGCCTATAATAATGGAGAAGCTGGGTCAGGACGACCTCGAAAGGCTGAACGGACTGCTCGGCGACCTGCAATGCCTAGACCCCGGCTCCGACGACCCGACGGAGCTTGGCTTTGATGAAAAGCTGGAGCGCTTCCTGAATTCGGCGCTTATCGGCGACAGGATATCCGACGAGGTGCGAAAGGCGTTCGACGCATACATTTTCCTTAGCTACCGCAAAAAGGACAGGCAGTATGCGAACGAACTGATGAAAATGATACACAGCAACGAATTTGCGCGGGACGTTGCGATATGGTTCGACGAATACCTTGTCCCGGGTGAGAACTTCAACGATTCGATTAGGGACGCGCTCGAAAAGAGCAGCCTTTTCACTCTGGTGGTAACTCCGAACCTTGTGAACGAGGAGAACTACGTCCATTCGGTGGAATATCCCGAAGCGGTGAAAAAGAGCAAGCGGATACTCCCCGTCGAAATGCAGGAAACCGACATTGCGCGGCTTGGCGAGCAGTACGGCGGCATTCCCGAATGCGTAAGGCAGGGTGACGAAAGCGGGCTGTCGCAGGCGCTGCTGAACCTGCTGGAGGATATCGCGAAAAAGGAAACGGACAAGGACCCGACGCACAATTTCTTTATCGGGCTTGCCTATCTTGCGGGGATAGACGTCGAAAAGGACACGCAGAGAGCGATAAAGCTCATTTCTTCCGCGGCGGAGCAGGGGCTTCCGCAGGCGATGAAAAAGCTTTCGGATATGTATTTTATCGGCGACGGCGTTGCAAGGGACACGAAAAAGGCGGCTGTGTGGCAGGAGCGCTATAAGGAGCTGATGAACGAGAAATACAGCCGCGACAAATGCTATGAAACCGCGATAGACAGGCTTGAGGCTATCTCCGAGCTTGCGGAGATGCACAGGATAAATTATTCGCTCGAGCAGATGCTGCGGGCGTATGATGAGCTTCGCTATGCGTCGGCGGCAATACTTGGCGAGATACCGAAGCGTTTCGTGCTCGCACGGTATCAGGTCGAGGCGCTGCACGGGATCGCCTATTATTACGGTCAGACTGACGATATCGACGACGAGCTTGAATTTGAGCGGCAGGCGTTTGAATACAGCGAATACTGCCTTGACCATGTTCGTTCGGAGAGCGCAAGGAAACTTGCGGAAAAGGACTACGCGGTGTCTGCAAAGCGGCTGAGCGGCGTTTACCTTAGAAAATACGACTACGAAAACGCGAGCAAGTACGCAAAGCTTGCTTTTAGGTTTGCGGAAGATATTTCGCCCGACGCGTCTTTTCAGGACAGGCTGAATTTCGCGGAGAGCCTTAGAGAAGCGGGCACGAGCAGCCTTTTCAGCCATGAATTTGCTGAAGCGGAGAAAAAACTGAAAAGGTCGCTCGGTATCT
>CAMEPN010000146.1 GCA_945931735.1 uncultured Clostridia bacterium | reverse complement strand
TCCAGGGTGAGGAAATTCACGCAGAACCGCGCGCCGGGATATATCGTCCCCGAAACCCTCGCGCAGAGATTATCCTTGTTTTTGAGGTCGCTGTCGAGCTGCGCTATCTCCTCCTCAAGCTCCTTTTTACGCATGGTATTGAGAAGCTTCGCCCTTGTTTCGACCTTGACCTGCTTCTGCTGCGCGTCGGACAAAATGCCCGCCTGCTGATTTTTACGGAACTTGAGAAATTCGAGATTGCGCAGCGCCTCCTCGAGCGATTTTTTCGTTTCCGAAAGCAGCGCCTCGGCTTCGCATTTCTTGGAATACAGCACCGAGCCGTCGCCGATGTTCACCTCGGTGAGGGTGTATTTATCCGAGCCGATTATTCCCGCGTTCACGTCGTGCATGGAGGTTATCTTCCCGCCGACGATAACGCCGTTGTTTCCCTTTGCGGTCAGCGCGCCGTAGCAGAACACATCGCAGAACGCGAACTGCTTTGAAACGACGTTTCCCTGCACGCGTATTACCGTGTTTTCGCAGAAGCCGATGTCCGCGCTTCCGTCGCAGGTAACAGTCGAGCCTATGCAGCCGCCGACGATAGTTATCTTTCCGCCCGCGGTTATCGTGCTGCCGAAAACGCTTCCGTCTATCTTGACATTCCGTCCCGCAGTAACAGAGAAGCCCTCCATTACGTTGCCCTTTATGCGAACGTCGCCGAAAAAGTTGATATTTCCGATAGATATATCGAGATCCGTATTGATCGTTACGGTATCCTCTACGATAAATCCGCCCTTGCTGAAAACAATATGCCCGTCGCAGGCGGCAACGATCGCTTTTCCGTCCGCGGTCAGCATGGTGTTCCTGCCGACGGTGTATTTCGCGGGTATGCCCGACTCGGCGGGAATTGGCTTTCCGTAAATATTCTCGCCCGGAACGCCCTCCGTCGGGAGTACTATTTCCGCAATGATATCGCCCTTTCGTATCGGAACGATAGAATTAAGCTCGCGGTAGTTGCAGATGCCGAACTCGTCGCGCTGCGGCGTCAGCTTGTGCTCCTTGTCATAGTTATAGCTTATTGAGCCGTTGCTGCCGCGCTTCGGCGGAATGGCTCGCGCGACGCATATCGAGGTTTCGTATACCTGCGCCTCGACCATGTCCTTTATGTCAAATTCATCTACGCCCGAAACAATACCGCAGCTTTTCAGCTCCTCCATGACCGTTTCGACTGTGACAGGTCTGCCGCCGTTCTGCGGGGCATACAGCACCATGTTCGCGACCATGCCGTCGGGGTCGGCGGTTACGGACACTCTCCCGTCTATCGCGGGGAGCCCGTTCAGCCCTTCCTTCGGAGGTTCGGGTATAAGCTCCCTCGGAGGAATTTTGTCAAGTATACTTTCGTCAAATGCCATAGTGTTTCCTCCTTAATGTCAGGTTTTTTCGATTATCGCGGGGACATCGGCAAGCGACTCCGCAACGGCGAACACAAGTCCGCGAAGCTCCTCGTCGGGTGGCGTGAGGTCCGGCACCATAACTGTGATACACCCCGCGCCCGCCGCGGAGCGCACTCCGTTGGGCGAGTCCTCGAGCGCCATGCACTCCGACGGGTCAAGCCCGAGCTGCGCGGCGGCGTATATGTAAATGTCGGGCTTGGGCTTGCCGCTCTCTACCATGGACGCGCAGACGATCTTGTCAAATTTATGGAACACTCCCACTTGGGTGAGGTATTTTTCTGTCCGCTGATAATCGGTCGCGGTGGCGACGGCGGCGGGTATCCCGTCGGCGTTCAGCCTGTCGAGCAGCTCGTTCAGACCCGGCTTTGTTTCAAGCCCGTGACGGGAGATATACTCGTTCATCAGCTCCATGCGCCGCGCGCGAATGCTCACATAATCAAAATCCTCCCCGAAAATGCCCTGCAAATAAGGTATCGCGAACTTTCTCGCAAGGCTTCGGATATTGAGCGCGTGCTCGCGCTGCATGGGAAAGCCCGCTTCATTAGCCGCTTCGCACCAGTATTTGACAAGGAGCTTTTCCGTGTCGAGGATAAGTCCGTCCATATCAAAAATTACCGCTTTGACCATATATGACCTCATTGAAACATGATAAATTTATTATAAAGTTTATATATACTCTATTATATCACACATATATCGAATTGTCAATAAAATAAGAAAAATACGGGCAGATTTTGTATAATCTGACATATCATCAAAGCGGTGTATGGCATCGTTTACAAAGTATTGACAATTCAGCGGAAAAAAGTTATAATATAAACTATAATATCGGCAATACCGTATATTTGCCTTGTTCTGTGAAAGATAAATATTTTGGAGGTGGGATAATGCGGCGCAGGATCTGTTCGGTTCTCCTTGCGGCGCTGCTGCTCATAAGCGGTTGCAGCGGAACGGAGAGCGGAGTTTCGTCCGAACCCGAAGCGACATCGGGCGCTGCCGAGAGCGAAAGCGGCTCTTCGGACAATTCGGAGAAAAAGATTATTCCTCTTGAGGATTCGTTTTATCAGACCAACTATATCCCCGACGCGTCATCTTGGCGCGGCATGAGCGAAGAGCTGACCGGCGAAGTCGGCATGGCGACCGACGCGCTTATTCCGTCCGTATTCCTCACCTGCGCGGAGGACATACAGCGCGATATCTATTCCGAGTGCGTCGTTCAGATCGACGCGTCAATGACCGACGAATACGCGGGAACAAAGCCGCTCGCGGCAGAGGTGCGCGGCAGGGGTCACTCCACATGGGAATGGCCGAAAAAACCGTATAAGATCAAGCTTTCCGAAAAGGCTTCCCTGCTCGGAACGACCGCCTCGAAGGAATGGGTGCTCATCGCAAATTACGCCGACGAGTCGCTTGTGCGCAATATAGCCGCGTTCGCGATCGCCGACGCGATGGGAACGTTTGAGTTCACCCCGCAGGCTGTACCCGTGAACCTTTACCTAAACGGAGTTTATCAAGGCGTTTATACCCTCGGCGAGCAGATAGAGGTCAAGTCGTCGCGGCTTGAGTTGGACTACCGCGAGGACTCCCCCAACACGGGCTATCTTCTTGAGATCGGCGGCGCCGACCCCGAGGTCGACCTTAAAGGCACAAACTGCTTCGACCTGCCGTCGGGCTGCGCAAAGGATATCCTCATAAAAGCGCCCAAGGACGAGAAGCTGACGCAAGACAACTACGATTTTATATATAATTATATGTGCATCGCCGACAAGGCGGTAACAACTCTCGACAACTACGAAACCTACATCGACGTCGATTCGTTCATCGACTGGTTTCTGCTGCACGAGCTGACCTACAACCTCGACTCCTGCTTCCACAGAAGCTGCTTTATGTACAAGGACAGGGGCGGCAGGCTGAAAATGGGGCCTGTGTGGGATTTTGACCTTGCTTTCGGGAATATGTACCTCGACGACCCTGACTATGACGACTGGGCAACGGTCGGCAGTGCGAACAGCAGCTCCTACATCGGCGTTACATGGTTCAACTACCTCCTCACCGACGAAAGCTTCCGCGCCAAAGCAAAAGCCCGCTGGGACGAGATAAAGGACACCGTCCTCGAAGCGGCAAACAATGCCATTGACAACGCGCAGGAGAAGATCGCCTCCTCCGCCGCGCTGAATTTCCGCGTTTGGGACACGCTTGAGGTCGCAAACGGATATCAGCCGCAGCGCATGGAGAGCGTTTCCACATACAACGAGCAAGTGCAGTATGTCCGCCGCTTTATCCGCACACGCGCGGAATGGATAGACAATAATCTGTAATTTTTAGGGACAGTTTCCTCGGCAGAGGGCGCTGTCCCCTGTTTTTTCTTTGGAAGAAATAATTTTGACAAAATCCCCTTGAAAAAAAGCGGTACACATGGTATAATAAAAAGGTGTAATGAAAACAATCAAATTAACGCGCAAAACGTTAAAAAAAGAGAGGTATGACAAACATGGCTCATGAGCTTGTTCTCGTTCTGGACTTCGGCGGTCAGTACAACCAACTGATAGCGCGCCGCGTCCGCGAACATAAGATCTACTGCGAGGTCAAATCCTACAAAACTCCCGTAGAGGAAATAAAGGCAATGAACCCGAAAGGGATAATATTCACGGGCGGTCCCAACAGCGTTTATCTCGAGGATTCCCCCAGAATGCCCAAGGAAATCTTCGACATCGGCGTGCCTATTCTCGGCATATGCTACGGTGCGCAGTTCATGGCGTACTCCCTCGGCGGGGAGATATGCACTGCGCAGGACAGCTCGCTGTCCGAGTTCGGCAGGACGGAAACCTATGTTGAAACAGGCTCCAAGCTGTTCAAAGGAATAGAAGGCACGACCATAACATGGATGAGCCACAACGACTACATCAAGACCCTCCCCGAGGGCTTCAAGGTCATCGCGCACACTGCGAAATGCCCCTACGCGGGCATAGTGAACGCCGCGAAGGGATTTTACGGGGTGCAGTTCCACCCCGAGGTAAACCACACGGAGCGCGGATTTGATATGCTCGGCAACTTCCTGTACGAGGTATGCGGCTGCTCGGGCGACTGGACGATGGAGAGCTACGCCGAAACTGCTATACGCGAGATCCGCGAAAAGGTCGGCGACGGAAAGGCACTGCTTGCGCTTTCGGGCGGAGTTGACAGCTCGGTTGCCTGCAAGCTGCTTGCAAAGGCGATAGGCAGCCAGCTCACCTGCATTTTCGTTGACCACGGTCTGATGAGAAAGAACGAGGGCGACGAGGTTGAGGCTGCATTCGCGGACAGCGGCGTTAATTTTGTCCGCGTGAATGCGGGCGAGCGTTTTCTCGGAAAGCTCGCGGGAGTGACCGAGCCGGAGCAGAAACGCAAGATAATCGGCGAGGAGTTCATACGCGTTTTCGAGGACGAGGCGAAGAAGATCGGCAAGGTAGACTATCTCGTTCAGGGCACGATATATCCCGACGTGATCGAATCGGGTCTGGGCGACGCGGCGGTCATCAAGAGCCACCACAATGTGGGTGGGCTTCCCGACTATGTTGATTTCAAGGAGATTATCGAGCCTCTGCGCCTGCTGTTCAAGGACGAAGTGCGCGCGCTCGGCACAACGCTCGGGCTGGACGAAAAGCTTGTTTGGCGCCAGCCGTTCCCCGGCCCGGGGCTTGCGATAAGAATAATCGGCGACATCACTCCCGAAAAGGTCGCGACGCTTCAGGACGCTGACGCTATCTTCCGCGAGGAGATAGCCAACGCCGGTCTTGACCGCAGCATCAACCAATATTTCGCGGTGCTGACCAATATGCGCTCCGTCGGCGTTATGGGCGACGACAGAACCTATGACTACACCCTCGCCCTCCGCGGCGTTTCAACAAGCGATTTCATGACCGCGGACTTCTCACGCATCCCCTACGACGTGCTTGAAAAGGTTTCCGTCCGCATCGTAAACGAGGTCAAGAATATTAATAGAATCGTTTATGATATCACTTCTAAGCCTCCGGCTACTATTGAGTGGGAATGATATTCCGAAACCTACCAAAGCGCATGGTTAAGCCATTTGTAAGCTTTGAAAATCGCTTG
>CAMEPN010000145.1 GCA_945931735.1 uncultured Clostridia bacterium | reverse complement strand
AATTGCGATTTTCAGCCGATTTTACCTTTCACAAATGGAAATAATTTGCGAAAAGCTCACAATCATTATATTACTTTATTTTTGGAATTCAAAATATGATTTCTGGAAATTAAAAATCTGTATGTGGAATAAATGGTATAATTAAATTGTAGGCAAACAGAATAGATTTTCTGCGCCATACGATACGCTCCGCTCATTGGATTATCGGATAATATTCCGAGTTTAAGAGGAGAGATAAGAGTTTGCCATAGTTCATTGACAATTTCATAGCAGAGCGATAACAAAATCATCAACCGCAGCGCCTGATTGTGCGAAGATGTGCCTGTATTGATTCCGAGGGGTTATTCATTATCCGTGACCACCTTCTATTTGCGCGAGAATAACAATAACCCCGAAAGTCTGCCAATATCAAACCGAACCGTAAACGCATACGCGAAGGCAAGGTACGAGCGCGAAAGGAACAACGCTTCCAAGATGGGATAATGATACTTCCGGCGACGGCTATGCCACAGGAATGGCTAGAGGTGAAACTCCTATGTTTGGGTGCGGACTACCCGATAATCGCTCTGAGCAATACACATCAATATCGCAAACGGCTCAAGCCGTAATAGCATGAGCTGTTTGCTTATATATCGGCTGAAACAGCCGTCCAATACTACAAAAAAGAAATGAGGTTAATCTTCGTGATTATGGGGAAAGACGAAAAAACACAGTTCATACGAAATGTGTGCGAGCTTCTTACGGAAATGATACATACACCGGACGAGATTGCTGAAAAAGAAAAAGTCCCGTCAAATGACAAGGTTGAAATGCTTACCGTCAAGGAGTGTTCTGAACTCATGAGTGGTGTCGCTGTCAGCACAATCTACAAAATGGTGAGAAAAGAAAAACTGCCATGTGCCAGAGTAGGTGTTGGAGAAACAGGACGTATTCTAATCCCAAAATCTGCGGTATTAAGGTACCTGCATGAAATTACCAGCGATTAGGGGATTGAAAAGTTTTTTCAAAATAGATGGGGAAAGCACTTGACAATTCATCGCTTTAAAGTGTATAATGGTACATGGAAAAGTGTGGTCATGTGCTGAATTTAGGAGGGTTCAGCATGGCAAACATAAGAAAAAGGGGAAAATCCTATCAGATTCGCGTTAGCTGCGGGTATAAAGTCAATGGCGTACAGGTTGTACAGACCAGAACATGGACGCCGGACGAGGGCATGACAAGCAAGCAAATCGAAAAAGAGATTAACCGACAGGCGCTTTTGTTCGAGGACGAGTGCTTAAAAGGTCATGTCACCGCTAACATCAAGTTTGAAACATTTGCGGAAAGATGGTTTGAGGAATATGCAAAGCTCAACCTTAGAGGAACATCATTTGCGCGAATGAAACAGCTCACAGGACGCGTATATCCGGCAATAGGTCATCTCCGACTTGACAAAATAACTTCAAGGCATATACAGCAATTTATCACAGACCTGGCGTTCAACGGTAAAAATCAGAAAACAGGCAAACCGCTGGCGCGAAAAACCATAATCCACCATCTCAGCTTAATCTCCGATGTGTTTGAGTATGCCCTTAAAATGGATATGCTCACCGATAATCCCTGCCGCAGAGTTACAGTACCCAAAGGCGAGGTAGAAGAAAAGGATATTTACACGCGCGAGGAAGCAGATGAGATTGTTCGCTTGCTTGCAGACGAGCCAACAAAGTACAGGGTGTTCATCGTCCTAGCGCTTTGCACAGGCTTTAGACGCGGAGAGCTGCTCGGTCTTGAATGGAAAGACATCGATTGGGAAAATCACCTTATTCATATCCGCAGAACATCCTGCTATACCTCGGACAAGGGCATATACACCGACACAACCAAGACAAGAAAGTCCAAGCGTATCCTAAAAGTTCAGCCGGAACTTATTGATCTTCTGAAGCTCTACAAGGCAGAACAGGACCAGGAACGCGAACGTGTCGGCAGCAAGTGGGAGGAACACGACCGTCTTTTTGTTAAATGGGACGGAAAACCAATCAACCCCGGTACACCCTATGGTTGGTTCAAGGAATTCTGCGAGAAAAAGAACATAAGGTTCTGTGATATACACTCCATGCGACATTACAACGCTTCGGCGCTGATCGCGGCGGGTGTGGACATAGTAACAGTTTCGGGATTGTTAGGGCATTCGACAGTTACAACAACGGCAAACATCTACTGTCATGCCATGCAGGAGGCACAGGCGAAAGCAAGTGCCGCAGTTGCAAGCTCTTTAGACCTCTCCGCTGTATCGGGGAACAAAAAAAGCAGCCTCGGTGCCTAAGCCTCACCAAAGCTGCATTTTCTATGTTGTGGCTACCAATAATGGACAAACAATGGACAACCACAATAATTGCAAAATCACAAATCCGCAAAACCTCTCTACAAAAGGATTTGCGGACTTAGATGTGGTGACCCGTACGGGAATTGAACCCATGATTCCGCCGTGAAAGGGCGATGTCTTAACCTCTTGACCAACGGGCCATAATGGTAGCGGCAGTCGGATTCGAACCAACGACACCCTGGGTATGAACCAAGTGCTCTAGCCAACTGAGCTATGCCGCCATATAAACACCCGCGATATCTTCGCGACTAGATAATTATATCACATCTTTTTGCTTTTGTCAAGCAGTTTCGCAAATTTTTTTATTTTTATTTTGCAGCGCCATAATAGATATTGGGCAAAGTTGGTAAAAAGCATTAAGAAATAGCCAAAATCTGCCCGAACAAAGCAATCACACCCAATTCAAGCGAAAGAAGATCATCTCTCATGAATAGTATAACACAATAAATGCGGTTTCATCGACCCCTGATGAAATCTTTTCTTACTATGGTGTACAGCATCATCGGCAAACCTGCATGTATCAAAAAGCCCCGCAGGTTCGCCGAATAAAAGCCCCATGGCAAGCACTGCCGCCGTCGCCGCCTTACAGAACCTGCCCGCCTTCATACGAAGCACCTCATTTTTGTGATAATTTTGCGAAAAGTTTTCAATGGATATTATATCACAGCTTCAAAAAGATGTCAACCACAAAAAACGCGCCCACAGCCCTTACTTTTCCGAGCCGTCCTCCTCGTCACAGTCCTGCGCGGGCTTTATCGTCTTTACTCTGAACACAAAATACAGCACATGGAACACCCACACCCCGCAAAGGACGATCTGCCCCACAGGAACGGCGTTCATCATGATAAACCCGACCGACATCGTGACGGTCACGATGACCATTATGCGTATCTTTGTTTTCCATGTCATTCCCCTGCCCTTGACGTAGCTTTCGAGGTTATTTTTGTACAGCTTTGTCCCGATAAACCAGTTGTGCAGGCGCTCCGAGCTTTTCCCGAAGCAGACCGCCGCCAGAAGCAGGAACGGAAACGCAGGCAGCAGCGGAAGCGCCGCCCCCAACGCGCCAAGTCCCAGTCCCACGCAGCCGATAATTATGTAAACAAGCTTCCTGATCTTCATTAATTTCTCTCCAATCGTCGTTTTTCCCGTTTTGTTTCAATAACATGGCGTATCGCGGATATCGGGTGCGTGAATATCATTCTCGGCCCCGAAAACCGCATCACCTCGCGTATTTTCTCCCGCATTTCGGGCTTGTAGCAATGCACGCGGCAGTTCGAGCAGAACGTCTTTTCCGCCATGAAAGGGCATTTGTCGCTGCGCAGCCGCGCGTATTCCGCAAGCGCGGCGCATTCTGGGCAAAGCCCCCTGCCGCCGTGCTTTTTTCGGCAGTAAAGCCTTATCATCTCGGTCACGGTCTGCTTTTCGCGCAGGCGCTTCTTTTCCGCATTCATGACAGCCGCCCGCTTTCTACCGAATACGTCCTGTCCGCAATGCGCATTGCAGAGCTTCTGTGCGACACCAGCAATACCGCGCGCTCCTCCTTTTCCGTGAGCACCGACCTCAGTATCACCGCTTCGTTAAGGACGTCAAGGTTGCTTGTCGGCTCGTCCAGAAGCAGGAACGGCGCGTCATGCAGGAATGCCCGCGCAACTTCCAGCCGCTGCCGCTCTCCGCCCGAAAGCGTTTCGCCCAGCTCACCGACCTGCGTACTGTACCCCTCGGGCAGCGACATTATAAAGTCGTGTATCGCCGCTTTTTTGCAGGCAGCTTCTATCTCCCGCCGAGAAGCGTCCGGCTTTGAGATCCGCAGGTTCTCCTCAACAGTATCGCGGAAAAGGTGCGTGTCCTGCGTTACAAGGCTCTCGCTCCTGCGCAGGGAGCGCGTGTTTATCCCGCGGATATTTTCTCCCGAAACGGAAACCTCGCCGCTCTGCGCCTCCCAAAAGCGCATGAACAGCCGCAGCAGGGTGGATTTTCCGCTGCCGCTCCTGCCGGTTATCCCGACTATCCCATGCTCGGGTATCTCCGCCGAAACGCCGTTCAGGACGACATCGCCGCCATAGGAGAACGTCACATTCTCCGCCGCCGCGCCGCCGAAAACCACGTCCGCGCCGCCGCGTATCTCGGGGACAGAGGGCTGCTCGTCAAGTATATCCAGCACCCTGTCCGCCGCCGCGAAGGTCTGCTGAAGTCCGCCGCCGAGATTTGCCAATGCGATAACCGGTCCGAAAGAGGAAAACATCGCTATCGTCGGAATAAGCGCCCCGTCGAAGCCCACCGCGCCCGCCGAATACAGCGCGCCCGACACCGCAAGCATTATCAGCGGAAATACCACAACAGCCGCCGTAGTTATCGCGGAGTTTATGCCCTCGCTGCGTTTAAGCCTGCCGTCCTTTTCGGAAAGCAGCTCCGTTCTGCACTTCATTTCATCTATGCGCTGCTCTCCCATGCCGTACTGAATAACCTCGGAGATACCGTACAGATTTTCCAGAACAAAGCTGTTCAGCTTTCCGCTTTCGCGGCGAAATTCCTCGGCGTTTCTGCCGCAGCTTTTTGAAATAATCACGGGAACGACTGCCCCGACAAAAATGTAAGCGGCAGCCGAAATGACCCCAAGCAGCGCATGATAGCTGCCGATAAAAATGACCATAATAACGGACATTATCACCGCTATCATTATCGGAGAAATTGTGTGGGCGTAAAACACCTCAAGCAGCTCAATGTCCGTCGTTATTACGGAGATAAGGCTGCCCTTGTCGCGGCATTCAAGCTTCGCGGGGCATAATTCACGCAGCTTTCCGAACACCTTGTCGCGCAGTATCGCAAGCAGGCGGAACGCGATATAGTGGTTGGAATACTGCTCTGCGTAATGGAGAACGCCGCGCAGCAGCGCAGTCACCCCGATCAGGACGAACAGCCCGCCAAGCGGCAGCGCCGTTTCAAGCCCCATAATATTCAGCGCCGCATAGCCGCCGAGTATCGTGACAAATTCCGCGCACAAAAAGCCCGCAACGCCCATTGTCACCGCGACCGCCATGATATGCAGCAGCGGCTTCGCAAGCCCCGCCAGACGGAGCATGATGTTTATTCTGCTTCTTCTCATACCGCACCTCCAAGCTGCTCTAATTCGCTCTGCGCTTTGTGCAGGCGGCTGTACAATCCGCCGCCGTTTATTATT
>CAMEPN010000144.1 GCA_945931735.1 uncultured Clostridia bacterium | reverse complement strand
GCGGGCAGATGATGATCATTCGGCGTCCGCGCCGGTCAATTAAACGGAGAAAATAAAATGTACAGTGACGAAGAATTATTTGATATCAGGGACGAAAACGGCGTGTGTACCGGTGAAACAATGCCGCGCGGAGAGGTGCATAAGACGGGCGCGCTTCACGGGAGCGTGCATATATGGGTGCTCCGCGGGAGATTTCACGGCTTCGAGGTGCTGGTTCAGAAGCGCGCCGACAACAAGGACAGCTTCCCCGGCTGCTTCGACGCGGCAGTTACGGGGCATATCGACAGCGGCGAGGACCCGCTCGGCGCGGCTGTCCGCGAGATGGGCGAGGAGATAGGCGTCTATGCCAAGCCCGCCGCGCTTATCCCGCTTATGCGGCGTAGGGTGAGCGAGGACAACGAATTTCATGGGAAAAGATTTATTAATAATGAAATAACATGGGTATTTCTTTATCGCGGCGAGGTCGCTGACGCAACTATGAAATTCGAGCGCGATGAGATATCCGAGCTGCGCTGGGCGGACGGAAAGTCCCTTGTAAAGGCGGTCAAGTCGGGCGACCCCGCCTACTGCATAGACTATTCCGAGCTTAAAGAGGTGCTCAGGTGCGCAAAATCTATCACTAAAAGTTGAGCTGCTCCCTTGACAAATGCATTTATCAACTATATAATGTATATATGGCTGCCGAGCGGCACAAAATAAAACTGTAAAAATAAGGCAGTTAATCGGAAAGGGAAGAACACTATGGACGTTCCATCTTATCACCTCAATTTTGTGGAGGAAACCTATGACAGCAACGGAATGCTGACAAAGTTCGGAATAAAATACCCCGACAATTTCAATTTCGGGTATGACATTATTGATAAATACGGCGAGATGGAGCCTGACCGCCGCGCGCTGTTCTGGGTCGACCTTGAGGGCAACGAGAAGCTGCTCACCTACGGCGATCTTTCCCGCCTTTCAAACAAGGCGGCGAATATGTTCCTTTCCATGGGTATAAAAAAGGGCGACCACGTTATGCTTGTCCTTAAAAGAAATTATCAGTTCTGGTATGTGTCGATAGCTCTGATGAAGATAGGAGCTATCGCTATCCCTGCGACGCATCTGCTCACCGCGAAGGATTTCGCGTATCGTTTCGGAGCGGCGGACGTCAAGGCGGTAATTGCAACGCACCACGCCGACGTCGCGCACTTTATCGACGACGCGGACGCGCAGCTCGGCGGCTGTCTTAACAACAAATATATCGTAAACGGCACACGCGAGGGCTGGACGGATTTTGACGCAGAAATAGAGAAATATCCCGACACCATGGATAGAGTACCGACAAAAGCGGACGAGATATTCCTGCTGTATTTCACGTCCGGCACGACGGGCTATCCGAAAATGGTTATCCACGACCACACCTACGCTCTCGCGCACATTCAGACCGCGAAGCACTGGCACAACGTCGACCCCGACGGGCTTCACCTCACCGTGTCCGACACGGGCTGGGCAAAGGCGGCATGGGGCAAGCTTTACGGGCAGATGATAATGGGCACCTGCATTTTCGTGTACGATTTCGATAAATTCATTCCCGAAAATATGCTGGCGGTAATGGAGAAATACCGCATAACGACGTTCTGCGCGCCGCCGACTATGTTCAGATTTTTCATAAAGGCGGGGGTTGAGAATTACGATCTTTCGAGCCTTAAATACTGCACCATAGCGGGCGAGGCGCTGAACCCCGAGGTGTTCAACAAGTGGTACGAATACACGGGGCTAAAGCTCATGGAGGGCTTCGGGCAGACCGAGAGCACCTGTATCCTCGGGAACATTATCGGCATGACGCCTAAGCCCGGGTCAATGGGCAAGCCGACGCCGCTTTACGAGGTAGACCTTATGAACGCCAAGGGCGAGAGCTGCGCCGTGGGCGAGGTCGGGGAGATAGTTGTCCGCGGGGAATACACGCACACCCCGGGGCTTTACAGGGGCTATTACCGCAACAAAGAGGTCACCGACAGCGC
Source organism: uncultured Clostridia bacterium (assembly GCA_945931735.1). Classification (GTDB taxonomy): domain Bacteria; phylum Bacillota; class Clostridia; order Oscillospirales; family Ruminococcaceae; genus CAG-115. The sequence continues at coordinate 3,545 of CAMEPN010000144.1, read as the reverse complement.
GTGGCATGACGGATACTACCATACCGGCGACACCGCGTGGCGCGACGAGGACGGGTATTACTGGTACGTCGGGCGTAACGACGACGTTATCAAGTCCAGCGGCTACCGCATAGGACCGTTCGAGATAGAGAGCGTGCTGATAACTCACCCCGCCGTGCTTGAGTGCGCGGTAACTGGCGCGCCCGACCCGATAAGGGGTCAGGTCGTAAAGGCGACGATAGTCCTCGCGAAGGGCTACACCGCGTCGGACGAGCTTGCGAAGGAGATACAGGATCACGTCAAGCGCAACACCGCGCCGTACAAGTACCCGAGAATAGTCGAGTTCTGCGACGAGCTTCCCAAGACGATAAGCGGCAAGATAAAGCGCGCCGAGATACGCGGGGAATACAGGAAAGACCCTAATCAGTAATACCGCCTGCGCTCGTGCGGCTCGAGGGTTATCCCCTCGGAGCGCGCCTGCCTGTAAAGGCTGTCCAGACGACAGAGGACGGCGTTTTCCTCATAGATGAGCGCGTCTATGGTATCGGGGTCGTCGGTCATGTCGTAATTGTTTCGTATATTTTCAAGCTGCTCGGTCAGCCTTGAGCAGCTTCGTTCATAATATTCCCGCCGCGTATCTTTGGCGGGAATTTCTTTTTTGGCTTTTATCCCCGTTTTTATTTCGTCGAATAATTTCATGGCAGTACGCTCCTTATGGTTTGTACTGCCATTATATTTTTCCGGACATTCCTTTATGACAAAAGAACATCGGCAGTCTGTCGCGGCTGCCGATGTTCCATTTATATTATAGAGGTGTGTGGTAGATTATTTCACTTCGGGGACGATGGGGGCAAATCTTATGCGGACATTGGGGAGCTTGCTGATAGTCGTGTAATAGTTGGTCTGCCAGTCGTCGCCCTGAGAAGGGTCGTTTTCGCCGCTTGCGGGGGGAGCGAATATCTTGAGGGTGAGGTCTGCTTCGCCGTCGAGAGGCTTCTCGAAGAATGCGGACATAAGGTCGATGCACTTTGCCTCGGGGCTCTTGTAGAACCACTTTCCGTTTATCTCCATCATGAGGTTGAGCGGCTCGTCGAAATACACCTCGCAGAACACGGGGTTCTTTTCAAAGTGGAGAGGTATCGCAAGGCCTGTCGCGTCCTCGCTTCCGCCCCAGCGGAGCTTTGCGGGGAGAGTGACCTCTGCGCCCTGCTCGATAGAGGGGTAGAAATACTCGTCGTGGATAATTTCCTTATATGTAGCAAGGGCGGGCTGCTCGATGCCGACGTTGGGGTTATTGGGATCCTCTATTTCAAGGCCGAGCCTGCCGCGGTCGCGGAACTGATAGAACGTAAAGCCGTTGAACCAGCCCTGCTCGGGGTCGTTCTTGAGCATATCGCAAAATTCCTTTATCATAGCCGCCTGATCGTACGGACCGGTAACGTCGCCGTCGGCGTTGAACTCGCTCATTACCATAGGCTTCTTTACGCCGCCGCAGATCTCCTTATAGCGCTTTTCGGAGAGCTTGGTGAGGTTATAGGTGTCGGCTACCTTGCTTCTGCTGAACGAAGTACCGCCAACCTCAGCAACGTCGTAGGGCCAGCCCCAGTGGAGCGACATATACTTGTCGACCGACCAGATGTCCGTAGCCTTAACCGCCTCGGCGAACTCCTTTTCCATTTCTATCTCGGGGCCGTTTTCGGGGTGCTCAACGCCGCCTATGCAGAGTATCGTCGAAACATTGGGAGCCTCGCGCTTGATTATGTTATGGAAGCGCACGAAGAAGTCGGCTATCTGCTGATAGCTTGCGCGCTTGGTGAAGCTGAACCAGTTGCCTGTCGCCTCGTGGTTTATGCGAAGCTGCATTCTGCCGTAGGTGCTCAGCTCCTTTGCAATGCGCTCGAGGAACACGTCGGGGAGATTGGGGTCAACTGTCATTGTGAGGATAACGTCCTGTCCGTGGCGGCGGACGTCCTTCATGCAGGTGAAAGGCTCGCCGTCGGTCGTGCCGCCGATACCGCCCTTATAGGTGAAGTAGTCGTCGTAGGGGTAGTCCCACTGGAAGGTGACTTCTCTGTCGGCGAACGCGTGGCGCGCTCTTGCGGGCCATGTTTCGTCGAGGGGGTAGTAGCAGTACATAAGGCTTACGGCGCGGTGGGGTCTGCCGAGCTTGTGGAGTATGTAATCCTGATCGACATATTCGCCGCGCTCGCTTCCGTCGCCGAGGTCAACGGCGCACTTTGCGGGTCCGAGCTTGATCTCGTATATCTTTTCGTTCATGGGGTAGTTTTCCTTTCTATTTTACAGCCGCCGCGTCGGGCGCTGTTTATTCCGTTCAAGAATAGTATAGCACAAAATGAAATCGTTTTCAAGGGGGTTATTGAAAAAATTTTCCCCGAAAAACTGCAATTTTTTTGTGTGGAATATCGTGATATTTCCTCGGGAAAAACGCTTTTCGCGGTGCGGAGGGCAGCGGGAGCGGAACGCGGCTCAAATAAGCTATCACAGCGCCGGCTTTTGAAAAGGGAATTGTTACAGAAAACGCCCCTATTCACCCATTGGCACCCCGATACTTCCGTAAGCGGCATAATAACCCCGAAAAAAATTATTTCCGCGCTGTGATATCGACAGAATGTTCTTGGGCGCGGTGATATAATAACGCCATAAGTTCCGCTCACCGCGCGGAGGAGCCTGCTGTCGGGAGCGGCTCGTCCGTCAGGGCGGCGGGGGTGTGCGGCAGGAAAGGAGCATTTGTATGCTTAAAATTTATAACGACGGAAAAAGAATGACCGCCGCGATATACGGCGACATCGACCACCACGCGGCGCGGGAGCTTCGTGCGGCGCTGGACGAGGTGATAGCCCGCTCGCGCCCCGAGCTTTTGATAATCGACATGGAGAACGTCGGGTTCATGGACAGCTCGGGGATAGGGCTTATTCTCGGCAGGACAAAGGCTGTCGAGGCGTACGGCGGGTCTGTCCTTATCAAAAACGCAAGACCGGATATAGCGGCGGTTATAAGCGTTTCGGGGCTGTCGGGGCTTCTTGTAAAGGGAGTTAACGGAACGAACGGAGCTAAAGGGGTGAACGTATGAAAAAGAATATCATAAACGAAAGCGTGATAAGCTTTCCCGCGCTTTCGCGAAACGAGAGCTTTGCGCGCTCCGCGGCGGCGGCGTTTGCGTCGCAGACCGACCCCACGGTAGCGGAGATAGCGGCGGTAAAAACGGCGGTGTCCGAGGCAGTGACAAACTCTATCGTCCACGGCTACCGCGACGCGGCGGGGACGGTGACGCTTGTGCTTCGCCTGTACGCGGACGGAACGCTTTACATAGCGGTAAAGGACAGGGGCAGGGGCATTGCGGACATAACGCAGGCGATGCAGCCGATGTTCTCGACCGCGCCCGCAGAGGAGGAGCGCTCGGGGCTTGGGTTTACGGTCATGGAGAGCTTTATGGACAGCGTGCGCGTCAGGAGCGCTGTCGGCAAGGGCACGACGGTGGTCATGGAGAAGCGCATGAAGAGCAGGGAGAGATGCCTTGTCGGACGGTAAGAAAAGCGGAGCGTTTC
>CAMEPN010000143.1 GCA_945931735.1 uncultured Clostridia bacterium | reverse complement strand
ATGCGCTCGAAAGAGGACGCGCACGACTACCGCTACTTCCCCGACCCCGATATCCCGCCGATAATCTTCACGGAAGAAGAGCTTGCGGAAATAAAGGCGTCTATCCCCGAGCTTCCCGAGCAGCGCGTCGCGCGTTACGTCGAGGAATATTCAATCAACAAAAAGGACGCGGACATCATCGTCGGCAACAAGAGTATATGCGACTTCTTCGACGAGGCTATCGCCGCGTACAATAACCCCAAGGCAGTCGCGAACTATATCATCGGCGAGCTTATGCGCCGCATTAACCTCGGCGAGGCGGATATGGAGAACCTTAAATTCGGCGGCGCGGAGTTTGCGCAGCTCGTTGAGTTCATGCAGACCGACAAGGTTTCGCAGGCGAACGCAAAGACGATACTCCGCGAAATGATCGAAAACGGCGGCAGCCCGAAGGACATCGCCGACGCGCAGGATCTTTGGATAAAGGAGGACAACGATCTCCTCGCAAAGGTCGTCGACGAGATAATCGCGAACAACCCCAAGCCCGTCGAGCAGTACAAGAACGGCGACCAAAAGGTGTTCGGCTTCTTCATGGGGCAGGCGAACAAGGCGCTCAAGGGCGCGGCTTCACCCAAGGCAATACAGGAATATATCAGGAAAAAGCTTTCGGAATAAAATCTACGGGTGCCTTTGCGGGCGCCCGTATTGCTTTATAAATTTGACCGTTCGATTTCCGGCAGCCGCTTTTTTTACCGTCCGAGAAAAAACTCCTGCGGATATTCGGGGGTTATTGCTCGCGGGAACCGACAAGGGCGGCGCGCCTTTCAAGCCCGTCATGCCTCGCGGCGGGGCTTTTTAAGCATAAGGATCAGCCCTATCGCTCCCAGTATGATCGTCGGCGGCAGCAGTATAGTAAGAAACGCCTGTACCGCCGGCAATCCGTCAGATACCGCCACACACTGTTCGCTGCCGAATATACTGAGGAAAAACAGCATCGAGCAGTTGTTGTTGATCATGTGGAAGAAGCAGGCGGGATAGATTGACCCTGTCTTTTCCGTAAGCAGCGTCAAAAACGCGTTTTCCGCTACGCACAGCACGCACATCAGCAGTATCCCCACGAAAGGATAACCCGTATAATCCACCCCGAAATCATGCCCCGAGATAGTAAGCGGCGCGTGCCACAGCCCCCAGATGACGCCCCCGACGACAACTGCCGCAGGCTTTCCCATGACCTCGCACAGCTTCGGCATGAGATACCCCCGCCAGCCCCATTCCTCGCCGAACGCGGGGAAGAATACGATAACGGAATATTCTATCTGAAACAGTACAATAGCCGCCTTGTCCGAAATGCCCTCCGACGGGAATATCTCGGAAAAACTCATTCCGTTCAGGTAGAATATGCAGAACAGCGCCAACGCGACGGCGACTTCTCCGAGAACAGCCAGAAAAGAAGCCGCATACCAGCCGCCGTGACCCTTGAGCTTGAGCGCGAGGTAGTTGTTGCCCATGCCCTCTTTTGTTATCAGCCGCGTCAGCAGATTCGCCAGCGCGGGCGTCAGCATTCCCACTACTCCGAAAACATACGAGCCTGCCGCCGCTTTTTCCGACACGAAAATAAGCTCGCCGTAATAAAGGTTCATCAGCGGAGTTATTATTATGATCGGCAGGAATGCAAGCGCGCAGAATATTATTATCCTGCGGACAGTAAGGCTCTTGTTACTCATAGCTTTCCATTCCTTTCCGATACATTTTCAGCGATATGAGGTAGGACAGGAAGAATATCACCGCCGCTGCGGCAGGAAGCAGCGCCATTGTCCACATCATCAACGAGCTGTTGTTGATCAGCGAATTAAGGTCGGGCAGCTCCATGTTAAGCAGTAACGAAATATCCCCAAACAGCAGGTATATCATTATCAGCAGAATTATCGTCCAGACGGAAGCCGCCTTGACCTGCCCGCCGTGGTCGGAGCCGAAGCGGAAGTAGAACGGATATTCCAGCGCGTTCAGTATAAGCGAAATGCAGTAGAACAGCACCCCCGTCGATATGCAGGATACCGCGGTATTGCCCGTCACGCCCACAAAAACGCAGTCGCACAGCATTCCCACGAACAGAATGACCGAATGAGCCGCCAGCGTGAAATAATACTTCACCCGCACCTGCCCCTTTAAGGTCTGCGGAGTTGACGCGGCGAAGCAGCACCACTTCTCCCGCTCGTCATAGCGGAACAGCTCGCCGTTTGTCATTGAGAACAGTATGAACGGAACTATCATTACCGCCGCCATCAGGGATCGGTCGCCCCGTGCCGTATTATTTTGGTACACGCTCAGACCCGTTACCGCCATTAAAAGCTGGACGGCAATTATAATTTCCGCGGGAACGCGGAAGGTCATAAGCTGCTTGTACATAAGTCCGCGCATTACTTCTCCCTCCTTTTGTAAGCCGCCGCCGTGAGCAGCAGCCCCACGCCGAATATCACCGCAAGTATCAGCAGAGTGAACGGAAACAGCGTCACGCACTGCTCCGCTATTTTATCTGCGGAAATTCCGAGGTCAATTTCGTTCTCGGTGGAGTAAACGCCAATTATTGAAATTGGCATAACAATTATTCCCACCATGATAAGTCCCACTATATCGCCCGAGGCGCGCAGAAAGGACTGCATCACCTGAAAAACGACCGAAAGCACAAGCACCGCCTCGACATAGCCCAACGCGGTTGCCGCCGTTTCCAATGAGAACGGGATATCCGCCGCAAGGCAAAACAGCCATGACAGCAAAAACGCGCACACCAAGCTCAGCAGGAACCGGCAGCCAAGCATTATGTACTTTGCCCCCGAGAATTTAAGCGGGGTTACGGGGGTAGATTTGCGGAACATTCGCCACAGCCTGTCGCTTTCGCTGTCCGCGGACGCCGCAGAAAGCATGGGCATTCCCGACAGAAACGCCATCAGCGGAAGCGAAACGCTGTTGTTAAGATCAAAGAACCCCTCGCGTATGTCATCGGGAAGCAGCGTTAGATTGCCCACGCGAAAGCTAAGCGCCACCAGAATGAACAGCAGCGACGCCGACAAAGCCCCGACAAGGCTGTAAATCACTACCCGACGAGACCGCAGAAGCTCGCGGCAAACCAGCGCCTTCATCAGCTCCACTCCTTCTTTTCGCGGTTCACATAGAACAGCATAATTTCCTCGAGCGTGGTTTTTTCCAGCAGGAAATCGGGGTATTTTTTGCGGCAAAGCTCGCGGTCGGACACCATGACCTCCGCGCCGAAATCGCTTACCCGCGCGCTTACAAAGTCCTCCGGCGCGAGCCGCGAAAGCTCGTCGCGCTTGCATTTAATTACACCGTGCCGCTCAAGTATCTCGTCCTTTACGCCCGAAAGAAGTATCCTGCCCTTGTCGATAAAGGTCACGCTGTCGGCGATTTTTTCGAGGTCGCTCGTTATGTGCGAGGACATGAGTATGCTGTTGCTCTCGTCCTGTAAATATTCGCGGAAGATGTCCAGTATCTCGTTGCGCACAACAGGGTCTAGTCCCGTTGTCGCCTCGTCCATGATAAGCAGCTTCGCCCCGTGGGAAAGCGCCGTGGCAATCTGAAGCTTCATCTTCATGCCCTTTGAAAACTGCTTCAGCTTCTTTTTCCGCGGCAGCCCGAACCGATCAAGATAGCCGTAATACTTCTCCTTGTCCCAGTTGGGGTAAAGTCCGCCGAACATGGTGCATATCTGGTCGGCGTTGAAGCCCTCGTGGAAAGGCAGCTCGTCGAACACCGCCGCTATCTGCGACTTCATCTCGTATTCGTCCTTGATATGGTCCATTCCGAGGACAGTTATTTTTCCGCTGTCTATCGCGATTATGTTGAGTATCGCCTTTATCGTGGTGGACTTCCCTGCGCCGTTCTGCCCGATGAAGCCCATTATGCTCCCCACGGGCACATTGAAGCTGATGTTGTCCAGCGTGAAGCCATCGTACCGCTTGGTAACTCCGCTTATCTCAATGGCGTTTTCAATCATCGTTTTCTCCTCCGTAAACCAGGTCGATCATTTCTTTCATATCTTCGCGGGTCAGCCCGCACATTCTCGCCTTTTCACACGCCTTGGCAAGAAGCTCCTCCGTCCGTCGGACAGCCTCCTCCCGCAGGAAATCGGTGTTCTGCGGCTTGACGTAGCAGCCCTTGCCGGCGAAGTTCTCGATAAACCCCTCCCGCTCAAGCTCCTCATAGGCTCGCTTTGTGGTGATGACGCTGATACGCAGCTGCGCGGCGAGCGTCCTCATCGAGGGCAGCGCCTCCCCCGAAGAAAGCTCTCCGTTCATTATCTGCGTCTTTATCTGCGAAACGATCTGCGCATAAATCGGATCGTCAGAGCTGTTGCTTAAGATAATGTCCATGTTTTCTCTCCAATATAAATTGTATATATACAGTAATCACAGTATAGCATATTTATTTTCGTTTGTCAATATAAAATTGGGGATAAATAAAAATATTTTAGCATGGCAACAAATTATGGGGAGGCATCAAAGCGCCGCACAATAAAAAAGGCTCTGTGAGCGTTCACAGAGCCTTCAGACCGTCGAAAAAGTCCCTAAAGGGACTTTTCCGACGAACATCCGCCCTGCGCGCACGATTTGTCGGCTATGCCGCCAAATCGCACACTTGTGCGGATAGAAGTGTTTTTTGCCCCGGCAGAGCTGGGGCAAAAAACGGATTTTAAATGCCCGCTTCGCGGGCAAAAAACACTTTTTCGACAAGCTGAAGGCTCTGTGAGCGTTCACAGAGCCTTTTACTGCAATATTTATGTAATCTGAATTACTTGAACAGAGGTATCGAGCTGATGATAGCAGGCTCCTTTGCCTTTCCGCCTGCGACCTGGAAGAACGCGATGATCTCGAGAACGAGGATAATGACCTCGCAAACAACGGTAGCAAGCCAGCCGATGAAAGGAACGATAGAGAAGAAGCCAACGAGGATCGTGCAGATCTGAAGCTTCAGTGCCTGTCTTACATGGAAGCCCGCGTACTTGGAATCTCTGCTTGCGAGAAGAGCGATTACAACGCCGATAACACCGAGAAGATACGCAGCCATCGCGACGATCTTGTTATCGGAAATATCCTTTGCGTCGAACTCCGCAGTGTGGTCAGTGTTTTTAACAACGGGAGCGGGCGCGGGAGTGGAATAATAAGCCGCATTATTGGGAGCGGGATTGGGAGCGGGCGCGGGGTTGGGAGCGGTGTATGCCGCATTTGCGGGAGCAGCGTCCTGCGCGGGAGCGGGCGTCGCTACGGGAACAGGCGCAGGCGCGGGAGCAGCTGCGACCTGAGAAGCGCCGCAGAACGGGCAGAACTGAGCGCCGTCAGAGATTTCCGCATGACATTTTACACATAAAGCCATTATAAATTACCTCCAGATAATAATTATAGCAATAAAACTACACTGTAATAATACCATATTTTTTCTCCGTTGTCAACACATTATCGCAAACTTTACAAAAGAAAGCTGTAGTGCTACAATAGATATTGGACAAAGTAAGTGAAAAAAGAATTGAGAGATAGACCAAAATCTGCTAGAATAAAGTTACCACACCCAATTCAAGTGAAAGAAGGTC
>CAMEPN010000142.1 GCA_945931735.1 uncultured Clostridia bacterium | reverse complement strand
AGTATAAGATAGTCGTCGTGAGCCTTCAGGAACTCTGCCGCCTCGTAAGCGTCAATTTTCATCGGACTCATCCTCCTTTTCCTCGTCCTGCTGCGCAGGCTTGGGGAGATTTGCGATTATCTCGTCGATATGCATACTGTATTCCAGAGAATTATCCGGCAGGAATATCAGCTCGGGTATCTTCCTCACGCGTATGCGCGAGCTTATGCACTTCTTGAAATATCCCGCTGCGGCGGTCATTCCCTCCACAGCCTTTGCGGTGCGCCCCTCCCCGCCCATGCAGGCGATCATCACCTTGCAGTAGGACAGGTCGTTCGTCACCTCGCAGTGCGTTACCGTCACGAAATTCTTTGCCACGCGCGGGTCCTTAACTCCGCTTATCGCGGCGGATATCTCGCGCTTTATATCCTCGTTGAGCCTTTTTATATTAAAGTTAGCCATGTTGTAAGCCTCCTTTATTCATGGTAGGCGTGACTTAGTCGCGGTATTCCTCCATAAGATATGCCTCGAAGATGTCGCCCTCCTTGATGTCGGTGAACTTTTCAAGGCTGATACCGCACTCATAGCCTGCCGCAACTTCCTTGACGTCGTCCTTGAAGCGGCGCAGACCCGCGATCTTGTCGTCGCCGACGATAATGCCGTCGCGGACGATACGAACCTGTCCGTTTCTTGTCACCTTGCCGTCGAGAACATAGGAGCCTGCGACAACGCCGACGTTGGTTATCTTGTATACCTGACGGACTTCTACGCGTCCGAGAGCGACCTCGCGGAACTTGGGCGCAAGCATACCCTTCATAGCGGAGGTTATATCCTCGATTGCGTCGTAAATCACGCGGTACAGGCGCACTTCAACGCCGTTGCGCTTCGCGCTCTCCTCCGCAGACGGATGAGGTCTTACGTTGAAGCCGACGATTATTGCACCAGATGCCATCGCGAGCATAACGTCGCTCTCGCTTACCGCGCCTACGCCGCCGTGGATAACTCTTACGCGGACTTCCTCGTTGGTGAGCTTCTCGAGCGACTGCTTTACAGCCTCTACCGAGCCCTGAACGTCCGCCTTTACGATAATGGGCAGCTCCTTGACCTCGCCCTGCTCGATAGAAGAGAACAGGTTATCGAGAGTTACCTTCTGATATGCCTTAAACTGCTCTTCCTTAGCCTCGTGCTTGCGCTTTTCGACAAGCTCGCGGGCAAGCTTCTCGTCCTCTACCGCCGCGAACGTGTCGCCTGCGGAGGGCACTTCCGCAAGACCCATTACCTCAACGGGAACAGAGGGGCCTGCTTCGGTGACAGTCCTGCCCTTGTCGTCGCGCATTACGCGCACTCTGCCGACAGCAGTGCCTGCGATAAGGATATCTCCCGTATGCAGCGTGCCGTTCTGAACAAGCAGCGTCGCGATAGGACCGCGGCTCTTGTCAAGGCGAGCTTCGATAACAGCGCCCTTTGCGAGCCTGTCGGGGTTAGCCTTAAGCTCGAGAACGTCGGCAGTAAGCCCTACCATTTCGAGCAGCGTATCCATGCCCTCGCCCGTTTTTGCGGAAACGGGAACGCAGATAACGTCGCCGCCCCAGTCCTCGCATACGAGGTCGTACTTGGTCAGTTCTTCCTTTACGCGCTCGGGGTTTGCGCCTTCCTTATCCATCTTGTTGATCGCAACGATAATGGAAACGCCTGCCGCCTTTGCGTGGTTTATAGCCTCAACGGTCTGAGGCATGATGCCGTCGTCCGCCGCAACTACCAGTATCGCGATATCGGTTATCATTGCGCCGCGCGCTCTCATAGAGGTGAACGCTTCGTGTCCGGGCGTGTCGAGGAAGGTTATCTCCCTGTCCTCAAGCTTTACGCGGTACGCGCCGATATGCTGCGTGATACCGCCCGCCTCGGTCGAGGTTACGCTCGCGTGTCTGATATAGTCAAGGATTGAGGTCTTGCCGTGGTCAACGTGTCCCATAACAACAACGACGGGAGAACGCGGCTTAAGATCCTCGGGCTTATCCTCTGCGTCCTCAAACAGGCGCTCCTCGATAGTAACGATAACCTCTTTTTCTACCTTTGCGCCAAGCTCTTCCGCAATGAGCGACGCGGTATCGAAGTCGATAGTTTCATTAATACTTGCCATAACGCCGAGGTTGAACAGCTTCTTCATTACCTCGTTGACATTGACCTTAAGCCTTGTTGCAAGCTCGCCGACGGTTATCTCGTCGGGTATCTGGACCTTGAGCTGCTGCTTTCTCGCGCGCTCGAGTTCAAGGCGCTTGAGCTTCTGTGCTTCCGTTTCGCGCTTGCCGAAAGGCTTGCCCTTCTGCTGGGACTTCTGGTTGATCTTCTGCTTCGAGCGGAAGTTGTCGTTGTTCATTCTTCCCGCGGGAGCAATGGATTCATAGCGCTCGTTGTACTTATCCAGTTCAACATAGCTGCCCCTTGTGTCTACGGTCTTGGTGACCTGCTCGCCGCGCTGAACAGCCTCGCCCTTCTGCTTCTGCTGCATTACGGGGGGTGTGTTCACCTTTATCTTGCTGCTGTCTATCGCGGGAACATTGGGAGCGGGCTTGGACGGCTGCTGCGCCGCTGTCTGTGCGGGTCTGCGGTTATCGCGGAAATCACGGCTGTCCCTGCTGTCACGCTGACCGTTAAAGCCGCCCTGTCTGTTGTCACGCTGTCCATTGAAGCCGCCCTGTCGATTGTCGCGCTGACCGTTGAAACCACCCTGTCGGTTGTCGCGCTGACCGTTGAAATTGCCCTGACGGTTGTCGCGCTGGCCGTTGAAGTTACCCTGTCGATTGTCGCGCTGTGCGTTGTTGAAGCCGCCCTGTCTGTTGTCGCGCTGATCGTTTCTTCTGTCGGCGGGAGCGCCCTGTCTGTCGCGGACTTCCGCAGGCTTCTTCGCAGCAGGCTGCGGCTTTTCCTCCGCCTTGACCTCGGGCTTAGGCTCATCCTTAACGGGAGCGGGCTTTTCCTCCGCCTTGACTTCTGGCTTGGGTTCAGCCTTAGGCTCTTCCTTGACGGGAGCGGGCTTCTCCTCCGCCTTTACCTCGGGCTTGGGTTCAGCCTTAGGCTCCTCCTTGACGGGAGCGGGCTTTTCCTCCGACTTTGCTTCGGGCTTAGGCTCTGCCTTAGCGGCGGGCTTCTCCTCCGCCTTATCCTTCTTTGCGGCGGTTTTCTTTGCCGCGGGCTTCTTTTCCTCGACAACAGGCTGCTTTTCCGTCTTGATATCCTTTGTCGCGGAGAATGCTTCCTTAAGGTCAGCGACCTCGTGCATTCTCGTGTACTTTTCGAGGACGTAGCCTACCTCGTCGGGGGTGAGGGAGCTTTGCGCCTTTCTTGGGGTGCCGCCGAAAGCCTTGTCCAGCATCTCGATTATTTCGGAGCGGTCTACGCCCAGATCCCTCGCAACGTCCTGTAATTTATATTTGTTCTGTTTATTTGTTGGCAATGTAAATATCCTCCACACTAATTAGTTTCCGCAAATAACTCGGAAATATGTCCGCCTCACGGCGACCCGATATGTTTTTTAACTGAGCCGTACAATCCGCCGTCGAGTATCAGAAACACTCCGACGCGCTTTCCGACTGCGCTCTTTGCGTCGTCCATGGTAAGATCCGCCTTTATGACTTCCGTGCCGTATTTTTCCGCGGCAAAGCGGACTTCCTTTTCCGTCTTGGCGGAAACATCGGACGCAAGGACGATGCCCGCCGCCTTTGATTTAGGCGAAGCAAGCTCCTCCAGCACCGCGTCGAAGCCCATTGTGAGCTTCCCCGCGCGCCTGCAAAGGCAGATCGTTGAAAGTAGGTTATTTATCGGCGTTCAGCTCCTTTTCCAGAGTTTCATATATCTCAGCGGGAACCTCGCATTTCAGCGCGCGCTCGAGCCTGCGTCCCTTTCGGGCAAGCGCAAGACAGCCCGCGTCGCGGCATATATATGCTCCGCGTCCCGATTTTTTTCCGGTGGGGTCTATTGTGACCTCGCCCTCCTTGCTGCGTACTATTCTGACGGCGCCTTTTTTGCCGATCATCTCGCCGCAGCCAAGGCATTTTCTGAGAGGTACGCGCTTTTCCTGCATATTCTCTCCTTATTCCTCGGCGGTTTTTGCTTCCGCTTCCTCGGGAGCATTCTCCGCGTTCTCCTCGGGCTTTACCTCAAGCGGAACGATAACGAAATCGTCGGGATTTACCGCGCTTTCCGCCTTGATGTCGATCTTGTAGCCCGTGAGCTTTGCGGCGAGCCATGCGTTCTGACCCTTGTTGCCGATGGCGAGCGAGAGCTGGTTGTCGGGAACGACTACCTTGCAGGCGCGCTTGTCGGGGTTAGGGTTAGTAATTACAACGCGCGTAACCTCCGCGGGCTTAAGCGCCTGTTTGATGAACTCCTCGGGATCCTCGCTGTAAAGGACAACATCTACCTTTTCGCCCTTTATCTCCTTTGTCACCGCGTTGATACGGCTCTTCTGCGGGCCGATGCACGCGCCGACCGCGTCTACGTTGGGGTCATGGCTGATAACCGCGATCTTGCTGCGGCTTCCGGGCGCGCGGCTTACTGCCTTTATCTCGACCGTGCCGTCGAATATCTCGGGGCACTCCAGCTCGAACAGGCGCTTTATGAGCCACTTGTCCGTGCGGGAAACCTTAAGGTACTGCTTCTTGTCGGACTCGTTGTATTCCTTGGAAACGCCCGAAATGTACACCTTAACGACCTGTCCTACCTGAAGAGTTTCTCCGGGTATCTGCTCCGACCTCGGCAGCAGCAGCTCGTTGTGGTTTATCTCGACCGTCGCATGACCTGCGGGGTCTATCTTGGTGACAAGCGCGGAAACCGCTTCGTTCGCATACTGACCCCAAACATCGGTCATATGCTGGCGCTCCGCATTGCTGAAGCCCTGTCTGATGAGGTCCTTCGCGTTCTTCGCGGCAATTCTTTTAAAGGTATGCGTGTCAATGGGGCAGCGCACTCTGTCGCCTACCTGAAGCGACGGGTCGATCTTTCTTGCCTCCTCGAGAACTATCTCCGTTTCGGGGTCATAAAGCGTGTCAACGACCTCAATGACCTCCTTCATAATGCTTACGTCGAACACTCTGTTCTTGAGGTCAATGTCGACGATAACGGAATTTTCGGTGTCGTCGAGCTTGAGGTTGGATTTAAGGCTCTTTTCGATCGCGTACTTTATCTTTTCCGCGAGAATTTCGCTGTCGATCCCCTTTTCCTCCGCAAGTGCCGCGAGGTTGTCATAGATGTTGCCGTAGTCCTCTCCTTTGGTGGTTTTTCTTTTAGCCATTTTTTGTTATTCCTCCATTAATTTATCAAAGTCATTAAAATCATCGTAATTTATCGCCGAAATATCGGAAACATCAAGAGCAGCGCTGCCGAAATCGCCCGACACAGTGACCTTTTCGCCGTCGAACCCGTCGAGGAGGCAGTTCACGCTTTTCGCGGGAAGCCCCTCGCAGAGCTTGTATGTCCTGAGCTTGATTTTCCTGCCCACGGACAACGGAAGCTGATCCACGCGCCTTACCGCGCGCTCCAGTCCCGCCGAGCTTATCTCAAGGTAGTCTATCCTGTCGATAAAGTCCTGCTTGTCGATAGCCGCGTTTATCTCGTCGTTCACGCTCTCTACG
>CAMEPN010000141.1 GCA_945931735.1 uncultured Clostridia bacterium | reverse complement strand
TTCCACCGCGAAACGGAGATTATGCGTTACCATAAGCGTGGTGAGCTTCTTCTCGCTTACGACGCGCTGTGTTATCTGCATGAGCGTTTCGGAGGACTTCGGGTCGAGCGCAGCCGTGTGCTCGTCGAGTATCAGCAGGTCGATGTCCGCCATTGTTGCGATGATAAGCGCGAGCGCCTGCCGCTGACCGCCGCTCAGCGACCCCGCAAGCACGCCCATTCTGTTCTCAAGCCCCATATTGCAGGTTTCGAGCAGGGAGCGGTAATACTCCTCGCGCTGCCTGTTTACTGCGGGCGCGAAATTGAACGGGCGGTTCTTGTTGTCCGCAAGAGCCATGTTTTCGAGTATCGTAAGGCTGCCGCAGGAGCCCATCTGCGGGCTTTGCAGCACTCTGCCTATCCTCCGCGCGCGCTTGTATTCGGGGAGCTTCAGTATATCCGTATCCCCGAAGGTTATCGATCCGCTGTCGGGGAGCAACGTGCCGCATATCATGTTGAGCAGCGTTGTTTTTCCGCTTCCGTTAGAGCCGACTATCGCGACGAACTCGCCGTCCTCGACCTTTAGGGAAAAGTCGCTGAAAAGGCGGTTTTCGTCCACCGTGCCCGCATTGAACACCTTGTTTATCTTATTCAGACAGAGCATCTTTTCCCTCCTTGACAGGTTCGCGGTGGCGCTTTACAAGCCCCTTAAACAGCTTCGTGAGGTGCGGACCGCCGAGAATGAGCGCGATAAGGAATATCAGCGCCTTGACGAGATTGTTCCACTCCGTCGGAACGCCGAGGGACAGCACGATCTGATAGCTCGCCTTATAAACAAGGCTGCCGAGTATCACGATAGTGGTGCCTTTCATGAACTTTACGCGCTTGAAAATGCTTAGTCCGATGATGACCGACGCCAGTCCGAGAACTACCATTCCGACGCCCATCTGCTGGTCGGCGCTGCCCTTGTTCTGCGCAATGACCGAGCCGGCAAGAGCCGCAAAGCCGTTGCCGAGCATAAGACCGAGTATTTTAACGGTGCCGGGGTCTTTGCCGAGCATGACTGTATAGCGGTCGTTGTCGCCCGTTGCGCGGAGGAGAAGTCCGCTCTTTGTCTTGAGATAAAGGTCGACAAGTATCTTGCACACGATAACTATTATAAGGGAAATTATCGCCGTGCGAAGCGAAAAGCCACCTATCTTTGACGGGATAAGCGCCGCAAGTCCGGAGTTGAAAATTGTGTCCTTAGTGAAGAACGACGCGATAGCCATGCCGCCCGTGCCTGTTTTTATGATTACAAGGTTTACGGAAAGCATAGCGGTGTACATAATAATACCGCAGAGAAGCGGGATAATATTGAGCTTGACGTGCATTATGCCCGTTATCATTCCCGCGAGCATTCCCGCCGCGAAAGAAATAAGCAGGCAGAGCCACGGGTCAACGCCCTGCATTATAAGCACGCCTGTCAGCACCGCGCCGAGCGGGAACGTTCCGTCGACCGAAAGGTCGGGGAAATCAAGTATGCTGTATGTTATATACATACCCATAGCGAGGAGGGCGTACATCAGCCCCTCCTCAACTATTCCGATAACAATATTTATAATTACGTTCATGTCCGCCCCTTAGTCAGTGATGCGTTATCTTATCTCCCACCATGAGGCGGGCAGAATTGCAAATTATTCAGCCTCGGCTGTTTCGGAATTGGTGACTACCTTTTCGGCGTCAGCGAGGGACTCGGGCAGCGTGATACCGAATGCTTCCATAACCTCCGTATTAACAACGGGAGTGCCCTCGGAGATCTTACCTACGGGCATTTCGGAGCACTTTGCGCCGTCGAGAACCTTTACGCCCATTTCAGCGGTCTTTACGCCGAGCGCAACGTAGTCGATAGAAACGGAAGCGATGCAGCCGTTCTTTACCTGCTCTATCTCGGAGCCGTAAACGGGAACGCCCGCTGCGTTAGCCTTTTCGAGAAGAACGGAAAGGTTGTTTACAACGTTGTTGTCGGTGAAGTTGTTGATGCAGTCGACCTGACCTGCAAGAGAAGCGGCAGCCTGCGGGATATCGGCAGCAGTAGAAACGCCCTGATCCACTACCTCTATGCCCTGACCGGAGCATACTTCCTTAAGAGTTGCGAGCTGGGATACGGAGTTAGCTTCTGTTGTTGTGTAAAGCACGCCAATCTTCTTAACGTCGGGCTGGAGCGACTTTATAAGCTCTACCTGCTTATCAAGCTCGAGAACGTCGGACGTGCCGTTGCAGTATTCAAGACCTGCGTCGTAGCTCTCGGTAAGACCCGCAGCAACGGGGTCGGAAACTGCGCAGAAGATAACGGGAATATCCGAATCCTTAGCAGCAGAATACGCGGACAGAGCCGCAGGAGTTGCGATGGCGAATATCATGTCATATTCCTTGGCAACCATTGTCGCTGCGATAGAGTCGCAGGTTGCGGAATCGAACGCGCCGTTCTGTGTGTCAATGTTGATTTTATCGGCATAGCTGCTTGCCTCAAGACCGTTTATGATGCCCTCGTAGCAGTTGTCAAGCGAGGGGTGCGTGCCGAACTGGATTATGCCGATGTTCAGCTTGCTGCCGTCGTCGGAGCTTGCCGTGCTGTCGGCGGTGGAGCTGCTTGTTGTGCCGGAGCAGCCTGTCAGAGCCATTGTGAACGCAAGCGCTGCGCCTAAAATACCCTTGAGTCTAAAGTTTTTCATGTCAAATACCTCCAAATTTGCCGCAGTATATCGCGGCAGTATCGTTATGAGGGACAAAAAAAATCCTGTCCCCCTGCTAATCATGGGACAAGATACTGACGTTATCCTGCGATACCACCCAAATTCGCCCTAAGGCGCACTCACGCGTGCTTTCACACGCATCCGCTTTAACGCTCGGTAGCGTCCTTCCTACACGGCTTTCGCCGTTCAGTCAGCCCTCGCGGGTCCATTCGGTCATGCATACGCACCGCACTCACACCATCGGCGGCTCTCTGAAACGCAGCGGCAGAACTTACTCGTCCCGTTCATCGGTTTATGTCACATTTTCAATGTACGGTGTTATTATAGCACATCTTTTCCCCGCTGTCAAGTGTTTTTTTCAACACGAAGCAATTATTTTGCATAGCCGCAATATATAAACGAGAAAAACAGGCACGACCATAAAGCCGTGCCTGTCTGCCGATATGTAAAATTACTTCACTTTGAACCTGCTCACCTCGTCGCTGAGCGAAACCGCAAGCGCGGAAAGCTCCTCGCTCGCCGCAGCGCTCTCCTCGGCGGTCGCGGTGGTGTTGTGTATCGCGGCGTTGACATTCTCCATGCCCGCGGATATCTGGTCGACAGCGAGCTTCTGCTCCGCCGAAGCCTGCGATATCTCGTTCATTACGCTCGCAACGTCGTCGACTACCCTTACTATTCCGTCAATGGCAGCCGAAGCTTCCTTAGCAAGCTCTGCGCCCCTGTTGACCGTTTCGATCGATCTTCCGATGAGCTGACCCGTCTGCTGAGCCGCCTCGGAGGACTTGGACGCAAGGTTGCGAACCTCGTCGGCAACTACCGCGAAGCCCTTGCCTGCTTCGCCCGCGCGCGCCGCCTCTATCGCCGCGTTCAGCGCGAGAATGTTTGTCTGGAACGCGATATCGTCTATCACCTTGATGATATTCTTTATCTCCTCGGAGGAACGCTCTATCTCGCCGATTGCGTCGAGCAGATCGTTCATGCTACGGGTGCCGTCCTTTGCGCGTTCGTTCGCGTCAGTCGTTGCGCCGAGCGCCCTTACTACATTGTTATTGTTCGCGTCGGTCTTTTCGGCGATAGACATTACCGTAGAGGTTATCTCGTCCACAGCGGACGCCTGCGTGATCGCATTCTGCGAAAGCGATGTCGAGCCTTCGGCGAGCTGACCTGCGCCCTCGCGAACCTCGCTTGCGGAACGCCCTACCTCCGCCATGACCTCGTTCAGCGAATCGAGTATCATGTTCAGAGAGGTCTTTATTCTTACGAAATCGCCCTTGTAATCGGCGTTGGTCGTCACGGTAAGGTCGCCCTCGGAAATGCCCTTAATTACCGTATGGATATCTCTGATATACCCGCCGATATTGTCCACCATATGACTTATAGAATCGGTTATCATCTGTATTTCGTCGCCGGTGTCGCACACGGGAGTAGGCGACGATATATCGCCGTCTGCAAACGCCTCAAGACGCTTTGCGCTTTCAACAACGGGCTTTGAGATCCTCCTGATAAGCCTTACTATAATAGGAACAACTATCGCAATGCACACAACGAGATAAACAGCAAGCTGGCAGAACGAAACTACGATAGTGCGCTTCAGCGGTCCATACGGAGTTGCGACCGCGACAGACCAGCCCTCGTTGCCCTCGACGGGCGCGTAGCCTATGTAATAATCGGTGCCGTTTATATTCGCGATCATCTTGCCCGTTTCCCCTGCGGTCATTGCCGCCGTAACAGGGGCAAGGTTCTCAAGCCCGTTCTGCTCGGAGCCGTCCGCCATCGCCATCATGGGCAGAAGTTCGCTGCTGCTCGTTGCGATGACCTCGCCCGTCTTGTCGAGGACGAAGCATATGCCGTTATCCCTGAAATGCACCTCGGAAATGACATTGTTGAACAGACCGCTGTCAAGTCCGCCGTATGCGACATAGGACTGTCCGCCGCTCGTGAAATATCTTCCCATCATTATTGTGACGGAGTTGTCCGTCATGCGGATAACAGGGCTTGATACATAGCTCGACTTATTATCCAGCGCGTAGCGGAAATACTCTCTCTCGGAGAGGTTTGTGTCGTTGTAGGTCGTGCCGTCGGTGCGCGCGACGGAGAAGTCCTTAAACGTGCTGAGGGTCGCCAGCTCGTTGAGCTTCGCCTTTCTTTCTTCCATAGAAATACTTTCGTCAACTATGTCGGGGTCAGCCGCTACCATTGCGAGATCCTCCTCGAGCTGGTCGACAAAGCGCGCCGTCGCAGAGGAATACGACCGCGCGAGCGCGACCGCCTCGTCCTCGTAGCAGGCGGATATATTGATATACTGCATAATGCAGGCAGCCATTGCCATAATTACCGCAAGGCACACCATCGGTATAAGGCACATAAGCATCATGCGCTTTGTAAGCCCCATACGTTTTCTGACCTTTTTCAGCTTATCATCGGCTTTTTCCTTTGCCTGCCGTAATTTTGCGTCCGCTTTTTCCCTTGCGTCCATTTTTATCCCTCCAGAGAGAAATTTCTATTGATTATATTTTAGCACTTTGCAAAGAAAAAGTCAATACAGCTATTGCATTTTTATTCACTTTGTACAAATGTTGTCGAAAAAAATGTATATACAATAAAAGACCCGAAAAGGTCAGTATTCCTTTCCGGATCTTATAAGTTCTCTTATATACGCGAAGGTCGCGTCCTCGCCCTGCTCCGCGAGCATTGTTAGCAGCTTTTCGATAAGCTCCGAGGTTTGCGGGTGAATAACTCGGCGCTGCTTTCCGCGGAGAAAATAATCCAGCGCCGAGCGGTCGGTGTACTTATCTCCTTGGTATATCTTGCTTGCCGCGACCCTGTCGCAGAACATCTCCACGACATATTTTAACGGCATCTTAACAGGCTGCACCGTCTTTGTCGGAGGGTAGTAATCC
>CAMEPN010000140.1 GCA_945931735.1 uncultured Clostridia bacterium | reverse complement strand
AACGGAGATAGTTAATGTACAGACTGGAAAAAAAGTATTATCAAAGGGCGTTTCTTATCGCGTTTATCATGGGCGTTGTCCTGCTGCTTCCGTTTGTTATCATCGACGGCGGGTATTTTGTCTACTACGGCGATTACAACGCGCAGCAGATACCGTTCTATAAGGTGTGCATAAACGCGGTGCAGAGCGGCAATTTCGGCTGGAACTGGCAGACCGACCTCGGCGCGAATTTTGTGGGAAGTTACAGCTTCTACACGCTCGGAAGCCCGTTCTTCTGGCTCGCGGCATTGTTCCCCGCGTCGATATCGCAGTATCTTATGGCGCCGCTTATGGCGCTCAAGCTGGGGCTGGCGTCGCTTTTCGCGTTCGCGTATATCCGCCGTTTTGTGACAAAACCGCAGGTCGCGCTTATCGGCGGGATACTCTATGCCTTTTCGGGTTTTTCGCTGTACAATATCTTCTTTAACCATTTTCACGAGGCTATCGTGTTCTTCCCGCTGCTCCTCATCGGACTGGAGGAGGCGGTCATAAACAAGCGGCGCGGGCTTTTCGCGCTGACCGTCGCGCTGAATGCGTTTGTGAATTACTTCTTCTTTATCGGAGAATGCATTTTCCTTGTAATTTATTTCATTGTAAGGCTATGCATGGACAAGAAATTCCGCATCGGAGTGAAGGATTTTCTGTGCCTTGCGTTCGAGAGCGTCGCGGGAGTTCTTCTCTCGGGGATACTTTTTGTCCCGTCTATTTTTCAAGTGCTGGACGTTCCGCGCTCGACCAGTATACTTACGGGCTGGAACTTCCTGTTCTACGGAAGCGAGCAGCGCTACGGGTTGATACTTGAAAGTATGCTGTTCCCGCCCGAGGTGCCTGCGAGAAATTCGATGTTCACCGAGGCGAATGCGAAGTGGTCGAGCGTTGCGCTATACCTGCCGCTGTTCTCAATGGCGGGCGTTATCGCGTTCGTAAAGGACGCAAAGCACCACTGGGCGCGCGTGCTGCTCCCGATATGCCTTTTCATGGCGTTTGTTCCGGGGCTTAACGCGTCGTTCGTATTGTTCAACAACAATTTCTACACGCGCTGGTTCTATATGCCCGAGCTTATATGCTGCCTTGCGACGGTTTATACGCTGGAGCACGCCGAATTTGACCTGAAAACAGGGTTTATCTCCTGCGCGGTCGGCGTGGGGGTAATGTCCTTGCTGGCACTTTTCGCGCCGTTTACTCAGAAGCTTGACGAGGTGGACGAAAACGGCGATAAGATAACGCGCGTTGTCCCGAGATTTCTCGACAATATGTCCCCCGCAGTATGGGTGTCGATATTGCTTGCGGTGGGATTTCTGGTCATGCTCGGCTTTGTTGTAAGGTCGAGGAAGCGGCTGTCCGCGGATATGTTTATCAGGCAGACGACAGTCGCGACGATAATCGGCAGCATGGTGCTCGGTTATTATTTTGTCGGCTACGGCAGGATACTCGGTCCGTATATCGGCGACTACAACAAGACCGTTTCCGCCGACGTCTATATCGAGGACGCGGATTTTTACCGCATGGAGGGTCTTGACGAGATCAACAACGTAAATATGCTCTGGAACATGAGCTCGCTCAAAAGCTTCACGAGCATTATCCCAAGCTCGACATTTGAACTGTATGATATGCTGGACATCGAGCGCTCGGTGAACTCCGCGCCCGATACCGACAGGTACGCATTCAGGGCGCTCGCCCGCGTGAAGTATATCATGGTTCCCGAGGATATGGACGAGAAAAAGCGCAGCGACGCGCTGTCCGATCTCGAAATATATGAATATATGGATACCCGCGGCGGGTATGATATCTACAAGACGGATTACGCGCTGCCGATGGGCTTCGCATATGACACCTATGTAACCGAGGATCAGCTCAAGGGGGTCGGCGCGTGCGACAAGCTTATGGTGCGCTCGGTAATTCTGACAGACGAGCAGTCGGAGAAGTATTCCGATATCCTTGAGCCTCTTGATGTCGGCATGGTAAAGGTGTCCACGCTCGAGCAATTCAAGCTCGACGCGCAGGAGCGCATTGACGCGGGCGTCGTCCAATTCAGCGTAAATAAGGACGGCTTCACTGCCATGAGCAGCTATGACAGCGACGAGCTGGTAGTTTTCAGCGTGCCTTACGACAGCGGCTGGAGCGCGTATGTCGGCGGCGGGCAGGTCGAGATCGAAAAGGTGAACGGCGGCTTCATGGCGATACGCGTCCCCGCGGGAGTTTCGGAGATTTCCTTTGTATATCGCACTCCCGGCGGAATGCTCGGAGTTATCTGCACGATAGTCGGCGCGGTGCTTATCGCGGCGTATATCCTGTTCTTCAGCCTGATAAAACGTAAGCGCGTCAATGCGTATGTCCACCTTTACGGAAACGATCAGGTGAGCGGCGTTAAAGCGCACGACTCCTATATTGACCAGCTTACCAAGCAGATATTCGAGTGTCCCGAAAAGGGCACGGTAAAGCTGCCCGAAAACGAGGCTTCGCTGACATGGCCCGATATCGAAGAGGGCTTTATGGACAGGGAAAAATACGATTTCTCCAAGAGAAAACCTAAGCTCCGCACCTCGCATATAACCGAGGACGACGAGGCGTTCAGAGTGCTCGAGGAGCTTGACCGCAAGAAAAAGGACGATATTAACTGATACGGGGAGGAAATAACGGTGCATTTAGAGGAAAAAACCTTATCCAGCGAGCAGAAGTTTGACGGAAAGATAGTTAAGCTGTTTGTGGACGATGTGGAGCTTGAGGACGGAAGAAAGTCGTTTCGCGAGGTAATAAAGCACCCGGGCGGAGTATGTGTTCTTCCGCTCGAGGACGACGGAAACGTGCTTTTTGTCCGCCAGTTCAGATATCCTCATCAGAAGGTGCTGACGGAAATACCCGCGGGAAAGCTTGAATACGGCGAGAGCCACCGCGAATGCGGACTGCGCGAGCTTAAAGAGGAAACGGGCTGTACCTGCGAGCGCTTCGATTACCTCGGCAGCCTTATCCCGACCCCCGCTTACTGCGGCGAGGTCATTCATATGTATCTCGCCCGCGGTCTTGACCACGGGGCGCAGAAGCTTGACGCGGGTGAATTTCTCGATATTGTAAAGATACCGCTCGACAGGGCAGTTGAGATGATCATGAACAACGAGATCGAGGACTCCAAAACGCAGATAGCTGTCCTTAAGACAAAGCTCCTGCTTGAAGCGGAGAAGGGTCAGGCTCACTGAACATAACGGCGGTATGCGTCGAGTATTTCCTCTTCGATTTTTTCGCGGACTCCTGCGGATATCGGGTGGATTATGTCGCGGAAAATACCGCTTTCTTCGCGGCGGCTCGGCATCGCGACGAACATTCTGTCGTCGCCTTGAACCAGCTTGATATCGTGTATTGCAATCGCGTTGTCGATGGTGATGGATACAACAGCGCGCAGCCGTCCGTCGTGCATTGTCTTTCTGATTTTGATGTCACTTATTTCCATAATGTTCCTCCGTTTATGTCATTGTGGGTACGGCTTTATTTTGGGTAATACAGGCTGAATTATTCATAATTTATCCCTTGTCGGCATATAATTTACGGGGAGAACAATGCCCGCACAACGGGTCACTATTTGAGAGAAGAGGCTGCAAAGGTGGAGAATTTTCTTTTAGGAAAAAAGCATATACATTTTATCGGCATCGGCGGGAGCGGTATGTACCCGCTCGCGCAGATACTTCACAGCAGGGGCTATTACCTGACAGGCTCCGATAACAACGAAACTGCAACGCTCGACGCTGTACGAAAAATGGGCATTCCCGTTGTTCTGGGACAGCGGGCGGAAAATATCATTGGTGCCGACCTTATCGTTTATTCCGCGGCAATAATGGACGACAATCCCGAGCTGATGGCGGCGCGGGCGAGCGGCGTGCTGACCGTGGAGAGAAGCGACCTGCTCGGGCTTATCACCGAGGAGTACAGTAAGGCGTTCTGCGTATCCGGCACTCACGGAAAGACTACCACTAGCTCTATGCTGACGATGATACTGCTTGAAGCGGGGATAGACCTGTCCACCGTTATCGGAGGAAAGCTCAAGGCAATAGGCGGAAGCGGCAGAGCGGGGAAGAGCGAGTATATGGTGTGCGAAGCGTGCGAGTTCGTTGACACGTTCCTGAAGCTGTCGCCGAATATTTCGATAATACTGAACATCGACCGCGACCACATGGATTATTTCAAAACCATGGAGAACCTAAAGCACAGCTTCACAAAATTCTGCGGGCTGACTACCGATATTATTATCGCGAACGGCGACGACGCAAACACCATGGAGGCGGTCAACGCCGCGGACACCAAAGCGCGCGTTATCTCGTTCGGCAAAACGGAGAAGAACAACTTCTACGCTGCGGACATACGCCACATCGCCGATTTCCACACCGAATTCACCCTCATGCACGACGGAAAGCCGCTTTGCGATATCGCCGTCCACGTGCCGGGGATACACAATGTTTATAACGCGGTCGCGGCGTGCGCGGCTGCATATTCGGCGGGAATACCCGTCGCGGCGCTGCGCGGAGGTCTTGAAAAATTCGGCGGGGCAATGCGCCGGTTTGAACGGCTCGCGAAAATTAACGGCGTGACCTTTGTCGACGACTATGGTCATCACCCCGCGGAGATAGCTGCTACGCTTAAAACTGCAAAGGAAATGAGCTTTTCACGCGTGTGGGTCGTTCATCAGCCGTTCACCTATTCGCGCACGGCAATGCTGCTCGACGAGTTCGCAAAGGCGCTCAGCATCGCGGATAAGGTGGTATTGACCGAAATAATGGGCAGCCGCGAAAAGAATACCTACAATATCTATTCCGCCGACCTTGCCGCGAAAATCGACGGCTGCGTGTGGTTTCCGACGTTTGAGGAAGTCGCGCGGTATGTCGTGGATAACGTCCGCGACGGTGATCTTGTTATCACAACGGGCTGCGGCGACGTTTACAAGGTCGCTGACATGATGATAGCGATGATGGAGAAATAAAATGAATGAGAAGATCAGGGATTACATTTATTCCCGCAAAAACGAGCTGCTCGGCGTTCTGTCGGAGCTTGTCGCAATTCCGAGCGTAAAGGGGGAGCCTGCCGAGGGCGCTCCGTTCGGGAAAGAGCCGCGCCGCGCGTTGGATAAAATGCTCGAAATCTGCGGGGAAATGGGCTTTACGACGCATTGCTGCGAGAATGTCGTTGGCACGGCTGAGCTTTCTGCGGGCGGAGAAGCCGCGCTCGGAATACTTTGCCACCTTGACGTTGTACCCGCCGAGCCGCAGAACTGGAACAGCGATCCGTTCTGCATGACGGAGCGCGACGGCGTGCTGTTCGGGCGCGGGGTTATCGACGACAAAGGTCCCGCCGCGGCGGCGCTGCTTGCGATGAAATGCGTCAAAGACCTCGGTGTCCCGCTGAAAAAAGGCGTAAAGCTGGTTTTCGGAACGGACGAGGAAAACGGCTCGGAGGATCTTGATATATTCCTTTCGCGCGAGAAGCTCCCGCCCATGGTGTTCACCCCCGACGGAAGCTTTCCGATAATCAATATTGAAAAGGGAATGATGCGCTCCCGCTTTGAGGGCAGTGTGAACGGGCAGGGAAGCGTTGTCAGCTTCTGCGGCGGGTCGATCCCGAACGCCGTTCCCGACAGGGCGGAGGCTATGCTTGAGGGGATTTCGCTCTC
>CAMEPN010000139.1 GCA_945931735.1 uncultured Clostridia bacterium | reverse complement strand
ATATTCGGTGATCTCGGAAAAGATATCCGGCTGGAGCAGACAGCGCTCAACGGGTACCACGCGGTGACTCCGCGCGGAATAGAACCCGCATACCGCCGCGCCGTTTTCGTCCCTCGCGACGGGCATTTGCAGCTTGTTTCGATAACCGCCGACGCTCTCGCTGCCGCAGATGTCCATAAAAACAGGGCTAAGACCGCCTATCCGCTCGAAAGCGTCGCGGACAAAGCCCTCCTTTGCACGCAGCTCCGCGTCGTAAGAAATGTGCCTGAACGAGCAGCCGCCGCATTTCGCGTACACTGGACAGTCGGCAGGGACACGGTCGGGCGAGGGAGTTATCATCTCCTCCGCCCTTGCGTAAGCGTAGCTTTTAAGCACCTTTACAATGCGGCAGGACACAATGTCCCCGACCGCAGTCGACGGCACGAACACCGCCATTCCCTCATGGCGCGCAACGCCGCTCCCCTCCCCCGTGAGGGCGGTTATCTCCAGCGTTACGATGTCGTTTTTCTTTATCATATCGTGCCGAGGCTCTTTGCCTTGAGATATGCGTTGATGAAGCCGTCTATATCGCCGTCCATGACCGCCTGAATGTTGCCGCTCTCGAAGCCCGTTCTGTGGTCCTTCGCGAGGGTATACGGCATGAATACATAGGAGCGTATCTGGCTTCCCCATTCGATCTTGAGCTGCTCGCCCTTGATATCGCTTATCTTGTCGAGGTGCTCGCGCTCCTTAATCTCGACAAGCTTTGACATCAGCATTTTCATCGCGAAATCGCGGTTCTGCACCTGACTTCTCTGCGTCTGGCAGGCAACTACAATGCCCGTGGGCTTATGGATAAGTCTTACGGCAGAGGAGGTCTTGTTGATGTGCTGACCGCCCGCGCCGCTCGCTCTGAACACTTCCATTTCAACGTCCTCGGGACGGATATCGACGTTGACGTCCTTTTCAATCTCGGGCATAACTTCAACGCTGGCGAAGCTAGTCTGACGTCTGCCCGACGCGTCGAACGGTGAAATGCGCACGAGCCTGTGAACGCCGTGCTCGGATTTCAGAAAACCGTATGCGTTGAAGCCCTGTATATGGATAGACGCGCTCTTTATGCCCGCAGCTTCGCCGTCGAGGATATCGAGTATCTCGGTCTTGAAGCCGTGTCTGTCCGCCCATTTGGTGTACATTCTCAGCAGCATGGACACCCAGTCCTGCGCTTCCGTTCCGCCCGCGCCCGCGTGGAACGAAAGGATAGCGTTCGAGCTGTCGTATTCTCCTGTCATGAGCGTTGCGAGCTTCTGCTCCTCAAGCTCGGTCTTTACCGTTTCGGCGAGGGCGTTCACCTCGTCGACCATAGTGTCGTCGCCGCTCTCCTCGGCAAGCTCTATCATCGTGAGGACGTCCTCGCGGTTGGTCTGGAGCTTTTCAAAGGAGCTTATCGTCGCCTTGTACTGACCTATCTGCTGAAGTATCGCCTGCGACTTTTCGGGGTCGTCCCAGAAAGTCGGCTCGGTGGATTTCATTTCAAGCTCGTCGAGCTTGATTTTTATTCCGTCGAGGTTGAGCGCGCCGCGAAGCTCGTCTATCTCGGGACCGAGCGCTTCCATCGCTAGTCTTGTTTCATCGTACTGTATCATATTTACTCCTGTATAACATTTATTACACCCGATATGGCATCCGTATCGGAACATTTACATTTTATTATAACACATATTTATCCGTTTTTCAAGTCCCGAAGGTCATTTTAACGGAATTTTGTACAGGCGGGGCTAAATAAAATATCATAACTGGGGCGAATAATACTCCCCGACCTCGTATGCGTCGCGGTAAAGAACGGTGCGCGCTCTGAAAAACTCCTCCTCCGAAAGCGCGTTCGGCGCGGACATTATCACCAGCCTTAAAGGCTTTCCGCCGAGCTTGTACGGCGGCTGATAATATTCATGCGGGTTAAGCTTGTAGCCGAGCCGCTCGTAAAACGCGACCCTTCGGCGCGCCGTTTCGTTAAGCTCGGGCGGCTCCGCCTCAAGAATGACGGGTCTGTCGCCGACGAGCGAGAAAAACTCGTCCATAAGCCTTGCTCCCAGTCCGTTTCCGCGAAGCTCCCGCGCGACGGCGAAATGCTCCAGATAAACAAAGCTGCCAAGATCCCAGTAATTCATAAACCCCGCTATCCCATCCGGCTCATAGCACATACAATGGAAAAACGGCTTCGTAAATTCCCCGAACTGCTCCTCGAAATCGCGCCGCTCGTCCTCGGGGAAGGAATATTCCATTATCTCGAAAAGCCGCGCGAAATGCTCCCGCGTCATCGGTTTCTTTCTGCTGTATATATTTATGCTGTCCATAAATGCTCCTTAAATTTATTTTTTCCGGAGGTAATCGTCATGTATAGTCTGCTGCTGAAAATCGCACTTGAAAACCTGCTGTTCTTCGGGCTTCATTTCGACGGACAAAACCTGTTCCCGCGCCAGCTTTCCGCAAAGGAGGAGGAAGAATGCGTCGCAAAGATCGCCGCGGGCGACGCGTCCGCGCGGGATAAGCTGATAATCCACAATCTGCGGCTTGTCGCCTATATCGTCCGCAAAAACTACCCAGACGCGCCCGACAAGGACGACCTTATTTCAATAGGAACAGTCGGGCTTATCCGCGCCGCGGAAACCTTTGACTTCCGAAAAAGCAACAAGTTCAGCACCTACGCTTCCAAGTGTATTGATAATGCAATAACACCGCTGCGGAAACATTTCCTCATTCCGCGCGCCGCATGAAAACGTGCGCGTTCTCGCCGTCCCATTCAACGCGGTCGACTATCCTCCGCATAAGCTCCCTCTTCTCCGAAACGGGAAGCTCCCCCAAGCACACCGACGGCTCTGTTGAAGCCGCGTCGGTTTTTCGGGAGCATTCCCCGTCGGGGACGGTCAGCCGAGCGATATCGGCTTCTATCCCGTTTATCTCGCCGTCCAGCCGCTCTATCTCGCCCTTGGTGTATTCCAGCATCGGCGCGCTTTCCTCCGACCTTGCGAGCGCGCTCATGAGATTGGATATCATTCGCCTTTTATCGGCGAGCGCTTTGTTAAGCTCACCCAGCCGCTCCCTGTCGAAGCTGCTCCTGCATTCCATTCGCTCGGTTATCCCGCGGAGAAATTTCGCGGCTCCCGCGTCGGGGCGGAAGCGCTTAAATATCTCATCGCACAATAGCCTGTCAAGGGCATTCCCGTTTACATTTGGCATATCGCAGCCGCTGCGGCGCGTACGCTCCTTGCAGCAGCACATATAATAAAAGCTGCGGCTTCCGTCGGGGGCAGTTCTTCCGCTTCCGCTCATTCTCGGGCGCATTATGCTCCCGCAGCGTCCGCAGCGGACAAGCCCCGAAAATACCGAAAACCGGTTTTTCACAGGTCGGTAGAAGCTTTTTCCCGCGTTAGCGCGGATAATGTCCTGCACCCGTATCCAGTCCACCGAGGGGATAACGCTCCTGTGCTTTCCGACGGCGATTATCCAGTCCTCCGAGGGCAGCCGCAGATGCCTGCGCCCGCTCTGAGATGTCCTCCGAAACGGCATCAGCCCGTGCTTCCCGTCAGCCTCCGAAATATCGAAGCAGACATCACTCCCGATCTGCACGAAATAATCATGCGACGCAGCGTCCGCAGCGCAGTAAACGGGGTTTGTGAGGATATCGCGCACCGTTCTCGGACGCAGCAGGCTGCCCTCGCGGGTCTTAATGCCGTTTTTCGCGCACCGATCGGCAGCCGCAGTAAGCGACCTAAGCTCGAGAAAAGCGTCGTATACCGCGTGCACTGTGCGCATTTCCTCCTCGACGACGGACAGCTTATACGCGGAGCGTTTCTTACCCTCGCCGTCGCGTATCTCGACCTTTTCGCCGGTAAAGCCCAGCGGGGCAACGCCCCCGAGCCACCTGCCCGTTCTTGCCAGCAGGATAAGATTATCCCTTACGCGCTCTGCAATGGTTTCCCGCTCAAGCTGTGCAAACACGGCGGCAATGTTCATCATCGCCCTGCCCATCGGGGTGGAAGTGTCGAACTGCTCTTTTATGCAGACGAACGCGGTGTTCATAGCATTAAGCTCCTCGATAAGCCGCGCGAAATCGCCGACGTTCCTGCTTATCCTGTCAAGGCGGTACACGACGATATAGTCGAACGGCTCCCGCCGCGCGCTCCGCATCATCTGTCTGAACTGCGGACGGTCAAGGTTTTTCGCCGAAAAGCCCTCGTCCTCGTATACGATAATGTCCTCCTCGGCGGCGTCGGGGATATTCCGCCGTATGTATTCCCGACAGAGAAGCACTTGATTTTCAATGCTCTCGCCCTTGCCCGTGAATTTGGATTTTCGGGAATATACCGCGATCTTCATTGGCGGCTCCTTTCCGTCCGATATTTATTATACCCTACAAAAACGCCTTAGTCAAGCCTTTGCCGCAGATTTTGCGGTATCGGGAACAAAGTCGCGTAATAACGCAATGCTCCGTCGGCATATTATATCGGAAAAGGAGCTGAAATTATGCCAAGAAAACCGCAGATTACGGGGATAATAATTCACCTGCCGCAGGACGGCTGCGCCGCCGCACAGGACGCCGTGAACGAGTTTTACGCAAGGGCGGTCGAGGGCAGGCTGCGCCGCGCAGGGCTGACCCCGAAGGAAACGGAATACATATTAAAGGACATCATTGACAGGCTCGGGAAAAACACATAGAAAAAACGGCAGCCTTTACGGACTGCCGCCACAGCTTGTCGAAAAAATTTTTTTGCCCGCGCAGCGGGCATTTGAAATCCGTTTTTTGCCACGGGTTTCCCGGGGCAAAAAACACTTCTATCCGCGCAAGTGTGCGGTTTGGCGGCATAGCCGCCAAACCGTGCGCGCAGTGCGGATGCTCTCTGTCGGAAAAGTCTTTAGACTTTTTCGACAGACTAAAGCGGCAGCCTTTACGGACTGCCGCCGTATTCATTTCTTCGCCGCACCCAACAGAATAAGTATCGGCATGAGCAGTATATACAGAAATTGCAGCATATAATTTCCTCCTTGATACGTGTTTCTGTCTTTTGAGTATATTATACACCGTTTCCGCAATACTTTCAAGGGATTAATGTTCCGTCAGCGGCACATTATTTATAAAACTGCCACGAATCGAACTTTATGCCGTTGGATATAAGGAAATAGACATCGTGCACGCCCTCGACCTTTTCAGCCATCTCAGACCACATATTAACATAACCGTCGGAATTGCAGCATACCGAAGAGGATACCACGCCGTTTATCCCGTCGATGTATACGTCTACGCGGCCGTTTCCGCTTAATTTAGCCGAGAAAACGGAAGCGCCGTCCGCAAAGTCGACGCCCTTTACGCAGATGTACGCGCCCACGCCGTCGGGCAGCTCGGTATATGCCGCGGTGTTCCCGACGTCAACGACGGAATATTTTATATCCGAGGTTGAATACGCCGTTTCCGCTTGATTTTGCGCATACGCGTCGACATTTTTTATCTGAGAAACGCCTTCCTTGTTCGCGGTCACTTTCTCGATAACCACGTTCTCCTCGTCCACGAACGCTTCGTTTACGCACAGGCTTCTGAAGCCGCCAGTTGTGCCAAGCGTGCTCTGCGGGAAGAGCGAATGGTAGAACAGGTACCACTTTCCGGCATATTTTTGCAGGTGCGTGTGGTTGTTGCTGTATTCCATGCCGACGTCGCCCGGGTTCTTGAAATAATAATCTTTATATTCCCAGCTTTCGGGGTCAAGCGGCGT
>CAMEPN010000138.1 GCA_945931735.1 uncultured Clostridia bacterium | reverse complement strand
CCTCGTCAATCCGAAGTTCTTCATCCCCATCCACGGCGAGCAGCGCCATCTGCGGGTACACGCCAAGCTGGCCGAGGAGATGGGCATGAACCCGAAGCACATCGTCATCGCCGACGTGGGCAAGGTCATCGAGCTGACCGGCCGGAGCTGCAAGATCAACGGCTCGGTGCCGGCGGGCAAGGTGCTGGTCGACGGCTTCGGCGTCGGCGATGTCGGGAGCGTTGTTCTGCGCGACAGAAAGCACCTTGCGGAGGACGGCATGATGATAATCGTCGCGACGATAGAGCGCGAGAGCGGACGAGTGCTTGCGGGACCGGATATCGTTTCGCGCGGCTTCGTTTATGTCCGCGAGAGCGAGGAGCTTCTCGACGAGGCAAAGCAGCTCATGAAGCAGGTCATGCAGAACTGCCAGGAGCGCAATATCCGCGAATGGGGCAACATCAAGTCCGCAATGCGCGACGCGCTGGGCGATTATATCTATTCCAAGACAAAGCGCAGCCCGATGATACTCCCCATAATAATGGAAGTTTAAAGGCTTTTCG
This sequence comes from uncultured Clostridia bacterium, assembly GCA_945931735.1. Taxonomy (GTDB): domain Bacteria; phylum Bacillota; class Clostridia; order Oscillospirales; family Ruminococcaceae; genus CAG-115. The sequence goes on along the minus strand of CAMEPN010000138.1, from coordinate 5,213 downwards.
GGAATGCCTGCCAAGGAGGTCTTGGATTGAAGAACTTTTATAAAAGCAAGGTACTGCTTTATTCCCTCTGTACGCTGGTCGTATTTCTTATCGGGATAGACTGCTATGTTTTCAGAAGCGACCCCGTGCTGTTCTGGATATCGCTGCCGGTTCTGGTCGCGGTGTCGGGTATCGCTATCGGAAAGCTGATGCAGATACGCCGCAGCGAATACTGGTACTTTGAGCAGCTCACCAGCGAGATACGCGGAACGGACAGTATGTCGCTCATCGGATTCCCGCTGCCCGTTGCGGTGGTGGACGAGGAGCGCTGCATAATATGGAGCAACGACTGCTTCAATGAGAATTTTTTCCTGCCCAACGAGGACGAAAGCTCCGTCGACGTCATAACCGACGAACCGCTCGTGCTGTTCAGCGACGATGGCAGAGAGATACAGTACAAGGACAGATGGTATCACGTCTATTCCGACCCGCATGAATTTGTGGTCGACGACCACAGGGCAGGCGGGAAAAAGTCTATACTTGACCTCGGCGAGAGCGAGGAAGAATGCACCGAAAAGATAACCATGCTTATCTTCCGCGATATCACCGAATATAAGCAGCTTCAGATAGCCTACGATATGTCAAGACCGGTCGTCATGATAATCATGGTGGACAATTATGAGGAGCTGCTCGGCGGCGCGCGGGAGAGCGAGCGCGCGTATGTCACCATTCAGGTCGACAGGCTTATCGAGGAATATTTCGCGGAGCGCACAGCTATGCTTCGCAAGATATCCAGCGACAAGTTCCTCGTCGTTGTCGAGAACAAATATGTCCGCGAAATGACGCAGGAGAAAATGCCGCTTATCAACAAGGCACATGAAATAGTTGTAAAGGACAAGGGCGCGGTGACGCTTTCAATTGGTATCGGCGCGACTGCGCAGACCTTTGCGGAGGGAGAGCGTTTCGCGAGCGAGATGCTGGACAAGGCGCTCGAGCGCGGCGGCGACCAAGCGCTGCTCAAAACGGCGAACGGATTTATCCCCTACGGCGCAAGCTCGCCCGGAAAGGAAAGAACAGGAAAGGTAAAGATCCGTTTTTCGGCGGAGAATATCAAGGCGCTGATAAGCACTGCGGACACTGTGTACATAATGGGTCACAGCTACGGGGACTTTGATAGCGTCGGGGCGGCGATAGGGCTTACCTGCGCGATAAAGCGTCTGGGCATTCCCGCCTACGCGGTGGTAAGGCAGAACCCGTCAAAGACGAACGCTCTCTCGCTTATACAGCGGTTTTCCGACCGCAGTATATTCCAAGAGCCGGAAACTGCGTTCAACGAATTTACGTCCAAATCGGTGCTTATCATTGTCGACACGCATATCGAGAAGAAGGTCGAGGATCAGGAGCTTCTTCACCTTGCGGACAAGTCCCGCGTTATCATAATCGACCACCACAGACTGAGCGCGGGGGCGATAAGCGACTGCGCGATAAAGGTGCAGGAAAGCAACGCATCGTCAGCTTCTGAGCTGGTTACGGAGCTTATCCAGTATTTCAGCAGCGACACGCTGCTTAACCCCGCCGAGGCGGAGGCGCTTCTCGCGGGAATAACACTCGATACGAAGGATTTCGTAATGCGCGCGGGCGTTTCGACGTTCGAGGCGGCGGCTTATCTGAAAAAGCTCGGCGCGGATACCATTTCCGTAAAGAAGCTTTTCGATACTTCGATAGAAAGCAAGACGAAAAAGGCGGAGATAATTTCTTCCGCGGAGATATATCACGGCAACTGTGCGGTCGCGGTGGTTGACGAGCAGTTCAGCGGCATACGCGTCATCTGCTCGCAGGCGGCGGACGAAATGCTGTATATAAAGAATGTCGACGCGTCGTTCACCGTATATCCTATCGAGGGCGGCTGGAGCTTCAGCGCGCGTTCGCTCGGAAAGGTGAACGTACAGGTGATCATGGAGAGCATTGGCAACAAAAAGGACGACGGCGGCGGTCACCAGTCCATGGCGGGCGCGCAGCTTCAGGGGATAACCCGAGAGGAGGCTGTCGAAAAGCTGCACCATGCGATAGATGAATATTTCTCTCCCGTCGAGGAACCGCAGGAGAGCGAACAGCAATAAGGAGGAATACCAATGAAGGTCATTTTACTCGAAGATGTAAAGGGAACAGGCAAAAAGGGCGAGATAAAGGAAGTCAAGGACGGCTATGCCATCAACTGCCTTATAAAGAAAGGTCTGGCGCAGGAGGCTAACGCCAAGAACATGAACCTTTTGCAGGGTCAGAAGGATCACGCTCAGCATAAGATAGACGTTGACATCGCGAACGCAAAGGAGATCGCCTCCAAGCTTGACGGCAAGACTGTTGTCGTAACGGCTAAGGCGGGGCAGAACGGCAGACTTTTCGGCACGGTCACTTCAAAGGAGGTTTCCGCCGCGATAAAGCAGTCGCTGGGCTGCGACGTTGACAAGAAAAAGATCAATATCGCCATGAAGATAGAGGGCTTCGGCAACTTCTCCGCCGAGGCAAGGCTGTACGCGGGCGTTACCGCAAAGTTCACCGTTTCCGTGACGGAGGGCTGATATGGCTGAGTTCGACCTTTCGGGAGTGAACCTGCCGTATAACCTCGACGCGGAGCAGTCAGTCCTCGGCGCGATACTTATGGACGGCGGCGCGATAAACGAGGTAATCGGAACGCTCCACCCCGAGCATTTTCATGTCGATCTGAACAGGGACATCTATTCCGTAATGGTTCAGATGAGCATGAGCAGCGAGTCTATCGACATCGTAACGGTGCTGGACGGCTGTATGCGCCACGGCGTGTTTGAAACCGCAGAGCAGGCGAAGGAGTATCTGACGCGGCTGATGCAGGCGGTGCCGAGCATTTCCTCGGTCGCGAAATACGCTAACATCGTCGTCGAGAAATATATGCTCCGCAGCCTTATCTACGCGGCAAAGGAGATAATCGACGCGGCGAACGAGGGCGCGGACGACGCGAACTCTATCGTTGATTTTGCGGAGCAGAAAATTTACGATATCCGCTCGGGCGCGGAAAGCAAGAGCCTGACGCATATAAGCGGGATAGTTTACGAGCGCGTAAAGGCGCTCAACGAGCTTGTCCACACTGCTGCGCAGAACGGCGGACAGCCTGTCATGACAGGTCTTGCGACATTGTATTCCGAGCTTGACCGGAGAATCTTCGGTCTTAACAAATCCGACCTTATCATACTTGCGGCGCGACCCGGTATGGGTAAAACCTCGTTTGCTATGAACATTGCGGCGAATGTCGGGAAGAAGTACCGCGACAAGGCAGTGTGCGTGTTCAGCCTTGAAATGTCAAAGGAGCAGATCGTCGCGAGAATGTTAAGCTCCGAAGCGATGCTCCCGTCGGAGGCGCTGAAAACCGGCAATGTGTCCAACGAAAAATGGTCGGACATAATGACCGGCGCGGATATTTTGTCGCAGCTCCCCATATACATAGACGACACCCCGGGCTGCAATGTTTCCATGATAAAATCAAAGCTGCGCAGGATAAAAAATCTCGGCGTGGTAATTATAGACTACCTGCAATTGATGTCGTCTGTCAAGAACTACAACGGAAACCGCGTTGTTGAAATTTCGGAAATAACGCGTAATCTCAAGATCATGGCGAAGGAGCTGAACGTTCCCGTTATCGCTCTGTCGCAGCTTGCGCGCGGCCCCGAGCAGCGTCCCGACAAGCGTCCGCTTCTGTCCGACCTGCGTGACTCGGGTTCTATCGAGCAGGACGCGGATATTGTGCTTTTCCTTTACAGAAACGCGTATTACGACAAGACCGACCCCAATCCCAACGTGTGCGAATGTATCGTCGCGAAAAACCGTCACGGCGAAACAGGCACCGCCTACCTCGGCTGGAACGGCGAGTTTACCAAGTTCTCCAACATCGAGGTGCGGCTGAATAATCAGCAATAAAGGTGACTTATGACAAATATCGCTTTTACCGAAAAGGTAAAAAAGGCTGTAAATGATTTTAATATGTTCGGACACGGCTGCGCTGTCGCGGTTGCCCTTTCGGGCGGCGCAGACAGCGTTTCCCTTTTGTGCGCCCTTAAATCGCTTGAGGGGGAGCTGGGGATAACCGTATCCGCCTGCCATTTAAACCACAGTATGCGCGGCGAGGAGAGCGACGCGGATATGCGCTTCTGCGAGGAGCTTTGCGCGCGGCTGGGCGTTCCGCTTTTCGCGGAGAAAATAGATGTCGCGCAGTACAGGCAGAAGCACGAAAGCGGCGAGGAATGCGCCCGCAGGATAAGATACGGCTTTTTCGAGAGGACATTGGCGCGGCTGGGCGACGGTGCGCGCCTTGCCACCGCGCACAACAGCAACGACTGCGCGGAAACCGTGCTGCTGAATTTAATGCGCGGGACGGGGCTTAAAGGCTTATGCGGCATTCCGCCCGTCCGCGGGAATAGCGTCCGCCCGCTTATATACTGCACACGCGCGGAGGTGGAGCAGTACCTGTCGGAGCTTGGCGAGGGCTTTGTGACCGACAGGACGAACCTTTCGGACGACTACACCCGAAACAAGGTCCGCCACATGATAATCCCCGAAATGCTGAAAATAAACGGCGCGCTTTTCGAGGGAATGACCCGCATGACCTCGTCGCTGCGCGAGGACAGCGATTACCTTGAGGAGCAGGCGCGGCTTGCGCTTTCGCAGGCGGAAAAGGGCAGGGGCTGGGACGCCGCCGCGCTTTTTGCGCTTCCCGCGCCTATTCGGAGCAGGGCGGTGAGGATCATACTTTCGGGCGGGGGGATAGAGCCGTCGGCATTAAGGATAAACACCGCCGTATCGCTTCTGGAAAAGCGCAGCGCAAGGTATAACCCCTGCAAGGACAGGTTTTTCACGATAAGAAAGGGCGTCTGCTTTGTCGAAAAGACCGAGCAGCATATCCGCAGGTTGGATAAAGATAACAATTGTTAATATATGGATTTGTCGATAAAATTTCAGCAAATATTCACCTAAAACAGTTTGCAATTTAATTAAAAGTATGATATAATAGACTTTGCATTAGGATACGAGTAAAAAAACGCGTCCGAATAATGTTTTGGAGGATAACGGAATGTACGTTCCCGAGGAAGTCGAAAGAGTTCTTTTTACGGAAGATGAAATAAAAGCGAAGATCGCGGAGCTTGGAGAAAAGCTGACCCGCGAATACGAGGGGAAGAACCCGCTGTTTATCTGCGTTCTGAAAGGCG
>CAMEPN010000137.1 GCA_945931735.1 uncultured Clostridia bacterium | reverse complement strand
CATCACGTTCATATAAAGCTCCTTGTTCGCCGAGCGCACCGAGGGATTGCCCGAAACAAGATAGAATGCTGCCTTCTCCATATCTGCCACCTGCCTTTTCCAAGTTTACTGTCGGACTGTCTGTCCGGGCTGTCTGTCCGGACTATCTGTCCGGGCTATCTGCCGCTGAGCCGCCTTTCGGTTTTCAGGCGGCTTTCCAGTTTTGACAGCACCCGCTCGCATATTATCTCAACGCTGCGATAGCTGTTAAGTATCATTTTATCCCCGCGTTCGGGGTTCTGCTCCGAAAAATAGCTGTTTATCTGATTTCTGATGTAGCTGTTGAGCGCTTCCTCGCTGCTCAGCAGCTTTGTGATATCGCCGTCGATGTTAAGCTGCCTGTATATCTCCTCAGCGGGTGGGAGCGCAGCTTCGGGCTGCTCCGCTGCTGTTTCGCCGTGGGCGGAGGGCTGCTCCCGAGCGGCTTCGGCGCTGTTCGGGGCGGCGCTGACCGGTTCTCCGCTTAGCGCGAAGGTCAGCGGCTCGCCGTTTCGCTCGGTTTCGATATACCGGGCGGCGGCGCTTCTTTCGGCAGATATCCTGCTGTCGGAGAAATATTCGGTGAAATTTTCCTTAAGGACAAGCTTTTCTCCCATGGCGGCGTTATGCGGCTGCGAGAGCGCTCCCGCGGACTGCGCGGTATCTTCGAAAACAAGCGTGTTCATTCCGAAAATGCTCATTCGCTCCGCCGCGGCGGACGGCTTCGCATTGTACCGACCGAGCGGCTCTCCGTAGGGGAGGATAATGTTCCCGCCGATATAATGCTCTATCTCGCGGGTGAACCGTTCGTTCGGCGCAGCGCCTGCGGAGCTTTTCGGGAATATCGCCCGATAATACTCCGACGGGGCGGAGGAGAGCGAAAAGCTCATGCCGCCGTGCGTGATAAAGCTTTGGAGCGTTTGCCGTATATTGTCCCCGAAAACCGACGGGGAGCTTATCGTCAGGCTGCCGCCTTGCGCATAGCTGCGCTGTATCAGCGCGCGGAGCGAGGGCGCGCCCGAAATTTTTTGGATTATCCGCGAATATTGCAGCACTGCTGCGGCGCTGCGGCGTATCTCTTCGGGGATATTCGAGCCGTTTTGTGCGCTGCCTGCCGCTGCGCGGGATATCTGCGCGGGAGCCGCCGTGCTGTCGAGGTGAAGCAGCTCCTGTTCGGGCAGGGAATATCCGCGCTCTTTTTCGCGGGACAGGTTCTCCGCGGGGGCGGTTTCGACGGGCGCGCGCAATGCTTCGGCGGTGTTCGGGGCAATATGGTGTATCAGCCGCTCAAAGGTCTGCCCGATCTCCCTGCGGGATATTTCGGTGAAATTATCGGAAAGGATAAGCTCGACTGCCGAGGTGCTTTCCGCGCCGAATGAGCCTGCCGCCGTAATACCGACCGACCGCCCGAGCACGTTTTCAACAAATTCGGACGCTCGGTTGAATATGCTGACGAAAGAATTGACCGCAGAAGCTGCCTTTGCCGCCGAAACCTCCGAAACGTCGGGAGATGTGATTTTTTCTGCCGTGCGATAAACGGCGGACGGCTCTGTATAGCGCTCTCCCGAAACATTGGGGGCGCTGCCGCCTTGCCTGTTTACGGCGTTTCGGGGATATTCATACGAGGTGATGTCCTCATTGTATATCAGAGCCTCAAAAAGCTTTTCGTAGGTCTTTTCCGAAGAATTTCCCGCGGCGGCAGATAAGCCCTTGTACAGCGTTTCCGCGCGGGCGGGAGCAGGCTTTGTTTCCTTGAAGATATCCGTTCGGAGCTTCTGCAACGCGGCGGTCGTCGGCTGATTTTGCGAATACTGCTCGGTAGTGGTATTGTTGCCGCCGAAAACATACTGCGCGCTGCTGCCGTAATAATTCAGTTCGGTGAATTTGTCGGAGAAGCGGTTGACATTGCCCCCGACGGAATAATTTTGCGAGGATAATTCCGCGGTGAGATCGCTGTTTACGGCGCTGTTTTTAACCGTTCGGAAAATATCCCCGAACACCCTTGTCATTACCTCGGAATATTCCGAATAACTCGGTGCGGCAAGCTTGACCGTTTCGCCCGAAACATGAACTGCGCCGACCGCCGCGCCGCCTTGCTTATCCGCGGGAGCGCCCTGCGGCTGTTCATGGGTCGATATTTCCGAAATGTAGCTGTTTGTCGTGCGGAAAAGCTGCGTAAATTGGCTCGGGGCGATTTCTGCGGGACGCTCGGTTTTGTTCTCCGTCGAGGAATAAAGGCTGCTGTAAAGCGTATCCGCATGGGAGAAAGTAAGCTCCGTCCCGAGAAAAATATCCGTTTGGAGCTTCTGCGGCGCGGGGCTTGCCGACTGCACCCGAGTATACAGCTCGGTCGACGTGTTGTTCCCGCCGAAAATGAACTGCGGACGGTCGCCGCCGCGGTAGAAATTCAGTTCGGTGAATTTGTCGGAGAAGCTGCTGATATTCCACCCGACGGAATAATTCCGCGAGGAAATTTCTTCGGTGAAATCGTTGTTCACCGCGCTGTTTTTAACCGTTCGGAAAATATCTCCGAACACCCTTGTCATTACCTCGGAATACTCCGAATAACTCGGCGCGGCAAGCTTGACCGTTCCGCCCGAAACGAAAACTGTGCCGACCGCCGCGCCGACGCGCAATGTATCCGCGGGAGCGCCCTGCGGCTGTTCATGGGTCGATATTTCCGAAACGTAGCTGTTTGTCGTGCGGAAAAGCTGCGTGAATTGGCTCGGGGCGATTTCTGCGGGACGCTCGGTCTTGTTCTCCATCGAGGAATAAAGGCTGCTGTAAAGCGTATCCGCATGGGAGAAAGTAAGCTCCGTCCCGAGAAAAATATCCGTTTGGAGCTTCTGCGGCGCGGGGCTTGCCGACTGCGATTGAGTATACAGCTCGGTCGACGTGTTGTTCCCGCCGAAAAGGAATTGTTCGCGGTCGCCGACGCGGTAGAAATTCAGTTCGGTGAATTTGTCGGAGAAGCTGCTGATATTCCCCCCGACGGAATAATTCTGCGAAGAATTATCTGTGGTGAAATCGTTGTTCACCGCGCTGTTCCGAACCGTTCGGAAAATATCCCCGAGCACACTCTCCATGACCTCGGAATACTGCGAATAGCTCGGCGTAACGGTCACGGCGGTATTTTCCGAGAGGTCTGTCCTGTAAATTTTCGAGATGCCGCGGTGTTCTTCCGCAGGCGCGCCGTGTGCTGCTTCGGAGTACTGCGGCGCAGTCGCCGCAGTGTTTTCCGCTGCGCCATGTGCCGTTTCGGAGAGCGCGGGGCTTTCCGAGGGCGAAATTCCACCCGAAAGAACATCTGGCGCGCCGTCCCGAAGATAGAAAAGCTCCTCGCGGACTTGCTCCGTATGCGGCAGTACATTCCCGCCTACAAAGCCCGCGTGAAATTCCGCCGAGGCTTCGGGGAGCTTGCTTATACCCACGTCAAAGCCGTAGCTTTTCGCGGCGGCTTCGGGGCGTATGTATGCGGCGATTCCGCTCTCCGATTTGTCGGTGAGCTGCGCCGCGCTGTTTTGCGGTGCATTTTTTCCCGCTTCGGCGGGAGAATGCCCTTTTTCTTGAAATATATGATAAACCGCTTCTTCGCGCGTGATTTTGTCCCCGCGGAGAAAGCGCTCATATTCCGTATTGATGTAGCTGTTGAGCAGGATAAGCTCGGAAGCCGCCGCATGATCCCCGCCGACAAAGGCGCGGTCCGATTCGCGGGGGCTGCCTGCGATGAATGAATTAACTGAGTGGTTTGAAACAAAATTCCCGAAAAACGCCGCCGCTCCTGTCACGCTCTGCGCCGAGGTATATTCCTCGAAAACCGATTTTTCGGGAGCGTTTATCGTCTGCCCGCCGATATGCGTAAATGCGCCGACAAACGTATCCGCAAGGTCGGAATAGAAATTCGATGAGAGGAAATACGCGGCGTTGTATATGTTATCGCCGCCGGCAGCGGGTGCGGGCGGGGAGGGGGGATTTACCGGATAGGAAGGAACAGACGGCATATTGTCGGGCGAAAATGCCCCCGAAATGCCGCGCTCTGTTTTTCCTGCCGTATCTGCCGAGCCGGTCGGAAGGCTCGGTCTTTCGGCAATACGGGAATTGTCCCGAAATTCGGTGTTATTTTGTTCGGTATGAATGGTATGCTTTTCGTAACGCGAAATATCCGCGAAAAAACCGGAGATCGTCGGGAAAATATCGGCGAGCCTGTTTTCGGGCGCTTTCGGGGCTGCGGAGGAGATATGCTCTTTCGGCTCGGGAGCGCTTTCGCGGCTCTTTTCGCGGAGCGGACGGTTTTCGGAAATGCCGCCGCGGGAGCCGTCCCGACGGGGGCTGACCCCGTTTGACGGGGAGCTTTCGCGCGGGTTTTCGTTTGCCGTCTGCGGGCGGAGATTACCGATGATATCCCCGTAAAAGGCGGCTTCTCCGCTTAAATCAGCGTTTTTTTTTAGTATCATTTCCGCCGTGCGCCCCGTGCCTGCGTGATAGGTGTTTCCGTTTCGTATCTCCGATACGGAGGCGTTACGCTTTGTCGGGGTTATCCCGAGCGCGCCGAGCTGCTCGGAAAGGCGGTTTATGAGAAGCTCCGTGCTCTGCTGCGAGGGGGCTTCGGAGGAGAATGCGTCGCTTATGTTTTGCAGCAGCAGATTAAGGCTTACGGAGCCGCTTCCGCCGGCTGCGCTGCGGTAGTTGTTGACTATGCTGCAAATGTTGTTTCTGATGACGGTGGTGTTGTTCGACACCGAGATATTGCCGCCGCTCTGCACGCGGAACTGCCTCAGCGCCTCCAGAAGCGTGAGCAGGACATCTCCCGTCATTGCGTTGTCCTGCTTGAAGGTCAGCTCTTCGTCGCGGAAGAGGGAGGAGGTATCGGGGATATCGTTTCCGAGAGTGGATATATTGCGCACGGTCGGCGCAAGACCCTTGCCTGCCTTAAACGGCTTTATTATGGTCATTTTATCCCTCCGTCCTCCGAAAAATTACCGCATAATCGCCAAACTGCATTACCCAAGGAACGTTCTGAGCGTTTCGTTCAGGTAATGCAGCATGGAAAATTAAATTATTGATTAAACTGCAAGTCTGCTCAGACCCTCGTGAGCAAATTCAATGGATTCAATAGCTACTTCTGCGCCCATACCGTTGAGATCGGGACCGGTATACTTTGCGGGCCATGCGTTGATAAGCTGCCACGAAGCCACGATAGCGTCCGAATCGTCGTAAAGGTTGATGACGATGGTTTTGCGGGTGAGGTTTCCGGTGAAAGCCTCTTCTACCCACGGGAAGAACTCGTTCTCGTCGATAACGCCGCGCTTGAAGGTGATGTTGCCGTATTTAACAAGGCCGGGCTGCTTGCGGGGAGTGTTGACTGCCGCGTCGCCCTCTCTGTATTCGATAACATCAATTGTTGCGTCGAAGCCCGTGACCTCGTTGAAGCCCGCGACCATGACGCCGTCTATTTCGACCTTAAACCGATAATTCTTGTACGGATACTGTTCAAGTGCCATTTCGGTAACGTTCCTTTCCTATAAGATTACTGTTCAGCGGTTTTCTGAGTCAGTCTGAAGATCACGAACTCAGCGGGTTTAACGGGAGCGACGCCGATAACGCATACGAGTCTGCCGTTGTCGATATCGTCCTTGGACATTGTGGACGGGCCGATGTCAACAAAGAACGCCTCGTCCTCTGTGCCGCCGGCGAACGCGCCGTTTCTCCACATACCGGACAGGAATACCTCGATAGTGCGTCTTACTCTGAGCCACAGCACCTGATCGTTCGGCTCGAATACCACCCAGTTGGTGTT
>CAMEPN010000136.1 GCA_945931735.1 uncultured Clostridia bacterium | reverse complement strand
AGAAAAACCTTAGTAACTATAAAAATTCTTGAAACCATTGACGCCGACAGAGTAAAGGCTGCCAAGACGCCCGAGCTTAGCGAATACTGTGCCGCGCTTATGAAAAAAGAACTGGAGGAGCAGGATAATGATTTACATACTGTACAATGAGCTTGCGGGAAATAACACCTGCGAGAAGCAGGCAAGGAAGCTGTGCGAGCTTTACAAGAACGAAGAACTCGTCTTTAAGGGCATGGCGGGCATCAACTATTCGGAGCTGTTTCCCTCGCTCGGTGCAGAGGACAAGGTGATAATATGCGGCGGCGACGGAACGCTTAACCACTTTGTCAACGACACCAAGAATATTGAAATAAAAAACGACATACTCTATTACGCCACAGGCAGCGGAAACGACTTCCTGCATGACCTCGGCAAGGTAAAGGGCGAGCCGCCGTTCAAGATCAATCAGTACCTCAAGGATCTGCCATCTGTCACGGTGAACGGCAGAGAAACGCTTTTCATAAACGCCATTGGCTTCGGAATTGACGGATATTGCTGCGAGGTCGGCGACGAAATGCGCAAAAAGTCCACCGGCAAGCCCGTGAACTACACAAGCATCGCAATAAAGGGTCTGCTTTATGCATTCAAGCCTACGGACGCGACCGTTATTATCGACGGAAAAGAGAAGCGCTACAAAAAGGTGTGGATCGCGCCCACGATGCACGGCAGATTTTACGGCGGCGGCATGAACGCTGCCCCCGACCAGCGCAGGGTCGACCCCGACGGAAAGTTCTCGGTAGTGATCTGGCACGGCTCCAACAAGCTGAAAACGCTGATTGCGTTCCCGTCTATCTTCAAGGGCGAGCATATCAAGCACACCGAGTTTATCGACATCGTGAAAGCCGACGAGGTGACTGTGAGATTTGACAAGCCGTGCGCGCTCCAGATAGACGGCGAAACTATACTGAACGTTACCGAGTACAGCGCAAAGAGCAGCGCTAAAGTTAAGATAGAGAAGCAAATCTCGGACAAACTTCCCTGCTGACAGGTAATTACAAGCAGCATAAAAAAACGGGCGGAGTGACTGACTCCGCCCGTTTGTCGTAGTTTATTTTTTCCCCGAATTGTTCTTCACACGGTCGGAGATCTTCTGAAACTCAAGAGCCTTCTCAATGCTGCCCTGAACCTTAAGCTTGCCTGTGGTGAACGCCCACACGGGGTTCATCTCGCCGCTCATGATCTTGAGGAAATCCTCGGCGGTAACAATGAAAATGCAGTCGCGGTCATAGTATTCGTAAGGCTCAACGTAAACCTTGCCGTCAAGCAGCTCGATATAAAACGCGCCCTCGCCCTCGCCGATAATGTTTATCTGTACCGCGAGATGTCCCTCCAGACCGCTGAGGTCGTTTGAATACACCTCATCTCTAACCTTTCCAAATAATTCCTGATATGTCATTGAATGACCTCCTTATATTGCTTTTCCGTGAACGGACTGATTGCGTATTATCTTCTTGGACGTTGTTTTCTCAAATTCAGCGTCCCTAAGACGAATGCGCCGCATTGCCTTTGACGAGGGAAGCGTCTTATTTATCTCCGCAACGGCGTCCTTCAGAAGCTTCACAAGCTCCTCCTCCGACATTTTGCCGCAGATGTCGGGGTTGGGGAATATCTCCGCGCACAGCACGTCGTCATCGTCGTAAACCATGACCTCTGCCACAAAGTCAAGCTCGTCAAACTTGTTTTCAAGCTCCTCGGGGGAAACATTCTCGCCGCCGCTAAGAATAATAAGGTTCTTCTTTCTTCCCGTAAGGAAAAGGCGGTTTTCTTCGTCAACATAGCCCAAGTCGCCCGTACGCAGCCAGCCGTCCGGAGTGAGCGTCTTTGCTGTTTCCTCGGGATCCTTATAGTATCCTGCCATTACCGAGGGGCTTTTTACCAGTATCTCGCCGTCCTCAATCTTGACGGAGCAGCGGTCGACCAGTGTTCCCACGTCCTCAAGAAGATCAAGGCAGTCCATCGGCTTGCTCGCAATCCTCGGAGCGCATTCAGTCATGCCGTAGCCCTGAAGCAGCCTTATCCCAATATCGTTGTAAGCTTTCTGAAGCTCGGGACTAAGGTACGCTCCGCCGCTGAACATCACCGTAAGCCTGCCGCCGAAAACAGCCTGCGCTATCGCCGATATCGGAATTTCGGGCTTGGCGGCAGCTGCCGCTTTTATCTGGCGGTAAATGGTTTTCGCTATCATAGGAACGACCAGCATAATGGTAGGTCTGAACAGCTTAAGGTTCTGCGCAATGTGCATAAGCGAATCGTTAAGGCAAAGCTGCGCGCCATACCTCATTGTCAGCAGGATATCGCAGGTGAAGCAGTATATGTGATGAATAGGAAGCACGGACAATACCACGCCGTCAGCGTCGCTTTCGTTGTCGCGGCAGGTCGCATTGTCGATAAAATTCCTGTTGAGCAGCATAACGCCCTTGCTCTTTCCGGTGGTGCCGGAGGTGTAGGAAATAGCCGCCAGCGCGTCGGGAGAAACAGGAGCAGGCTCATTCGGAGCGTATTTCTCCAGAATGTCGCTAAGCTCAATATCGCCGCTTTCAGCCTCGGCGGGAGCGCTGCGGTTTATGCAGACGTATTTCACCACGGCGGGGCAGTTCTGCTTCAGCAGCGGGATAAGCTTCTCGTACCTAGCGTCGTAGAAGAAAATGCTTGAATCCGACCGGTTGAGCAGCTCGATAATACCCTCGGTGGTCAACAGCGCGTCCAGCGGAACAGCGGCGTTTCCCCCGAAAACAGTGCCGAAATAGCTGATTATCCACGCGTAGCTTGAAGGTCCTATCACCGCCGCATGGACAGGCTCTCCCCCGCCGCGCACCTCGTTCACAAAGCTGCAAACGCGGCAGGCGTCATGATAGAACTCATTGAAGGTCTTGTTGCGGACGTCCTTGCCCGCTTTCTCGCGGATATAGACCCTGTCGCCGTTTTCTCTTGCGGATTCACGCGCAAGGTCGAGAATGGTGCTGATTTTCGTCTTGTCCATATTATCCTCCGGTCAGTTTTGCAGACTCTTTATGTAGTTCATCGCTTCGCCGATAGTGTGAATATCCACGATCTCCGCCTCGTTTACGGTAACGCCGAATTCCTCCTCAAGCTCGCCGAGCACGCACATGATGTCATAGGAGCTTAATCCGAGGTCGTCGGTCAGGTTGGATTCCTCGGTGATATTCTCCGGTTCAATATCAACATAGTTGCAGATTATGCTTCTCATCTTCTCAAGCATGGCAGTTCTCCTTTAAATAAGTTCCAGAATTTCGCCGATAGTTCTGTTTTCGTCCTCGATACCTCTGAAAAGAACGCGGCAGAGGTAATAATAGAAAAATTCCATTTCCTGCTTTGTCACCGCGTCGGTGCGATACTCAAAGTTGAAATTCAGACCGTTGTCGTCGGGTCGGTGCATAACCGTGAGGTACAAGGGCTGCGCCGCAACGCCGTTGGTGTACCAGTAGGATTTGTAGTCGACCTCGGGCATTTTGACGGTGTTGTTTTTAAGCGTCAAAGGCTGGTAGGTAAGGCTTATGCTTTCATAGCTTGCGCCGGGCTGTATCTTCCAGTATTCGCCGCGCTTGCGGGTCAGCTCTATCGGGTCGTAGTTCGCATGACGGAACACCTTGTTCTGCTCCGCCTCGATGAGCTTGATTCCGTCAAGGAAGGTCATTTCAGGCTCCATTATGGTTCTCAGCGGGAAGAAATGTATTCTCGTGCCGCCGCTGTTCTTCTCGGAAAGCGTGCCGCGCCTTGAAACGTTGCACTTTACCGAAACGTCCTTTTCGTCGTCGTTGAACTTGGACAGCACCGTGCGCATTCCCATCATGAGCAGGCTGGACATTGTAACGCGGTTAAGCTCGCAGAATTTCATCAGCCTTACGGAAGCGTACTCGTCCAGATGGAACACGGAAATGGACGCCTCGGGGCTTCTGGAAACCACCCTCGCCCAGCGCTGTTCGGGATTGCCGTTCTCACGGCGCTGTGTGAGAAGTCTGCCCTGCCCCGCGAAATCGGTGTACATCGGCTCGCTGCGGCTTATCTCCTCCATCCAGAATTTCTCGTCGCGCTTCTTCGCCTCGGAATCGTTCTCGTAAGCCAGGTCTTTTTCAAGCTGCGCTATATAGGACATCATGGGCTTCGGCATTGCTGTACCGTAAACCAACGCACAGTATATCTCAATAACCGTTCTGCTGAAGCCGATTATCGAGCTGGAATCCATTGTCATGTGGTCTATCTTGGAATAAATGCCGTTATAGCCGTCGGGCATTTTCACCATTTCGACAACATTCATGGGGGAATTGCAGCGCTCGAACGGAATAGACGTTCTGCGGCTAAGCTCCTTATATACGTCCTCTTCCTTCCAATTGCTGAAATCGTTCAGCGGGATATCGCGCTCTTCAAACGGGGAGATGTACTGGTACATAGTACCGTCCTCGTCCTCAACGAAGCGCAGACGCATGGTTTCAAACATCTGATACGCCTTGTAGATAGCCTCTTTCAGCTTGACGAAATCCAGCTCCTGCTTGACATAAACGCCCGTGCCTATGCAAAGCACCTGCGGCGGAGAAAACTTGATGGTGTAAAAGTGCATACGCTGTGCTGCTGTGAGGGGGTAGCATTTCATTACTGCGCCGTTGATGTTGAATTCCTTCATAGTTGCTCCTTTCACTTGACGTATTTTTCAAGAAAATTGCGGATCCTTTCCTCGTAGACCGGAGGGTTTTCGTAATAAGACGCTGCGTGTGCGGCGTTTTCCACAAGCATGAGTTCCTTTTCGGAGCAGCAGGCGTCGTAATTCTGCTGCGACATATATGTGGGCACGAATTTGTCCTCCCTGCCGTGAATAAAAAGGGTCGGCAGCTTTGTCACCTTCATGGCGTCGAGCGTGGAATAATCCCGAAAACCATAGCCCGCCTTTTTACGGCAGAGCGCCTCGCTGATGTTCATTATCGGGAAAGGCGGCAGGTGGTAGTCGCGCTTCAGAATATGCGCGAAAACATCATAGGGAGTGGTGAACGCGCAGTCTGCCACCACTGCTTTCACAGAACCCGAAAGGTCGGCAAAGCCCGAGGTCATCAGCACGATAGTGCCGCCCATAGAAACGCCGAAAAGCACTATCTTCTTGCCGCCGTTAAAGCGGGTATCGACGTAATTTATCCAGCTCTTGCAGTCAAATCTGTCGAGAATGCCGAAGCCTATGTATTTCCCCTCGCTGTTTCCGTGTGCTCGGTGGTCGACGATAAGGCAATCGTACCCAAGCTTGTGGAAGAACACCGAGATAGAGGTGCTGTCCCTCATTCCGCAGCCTGTATAGCCGTGGTTGATTATCGCGAGCCTGTCTGACGGCGTATCTGCGGGGAAATATTCCGCGCAGAGCGTAAGCCCGTCGTAAGAGGTAATGGTGACGTGCTCCAGAGGCTGCTTTTCCAGCCACTCGCGGTTGGGTACGATGAATTTCTTGTACTCCTCCCACCTTTCCATATCTGCCATTTCGCTTATGTCCACACGGAGCTGATCCTGTCGGGGAATGGTGCGGCTAAACAAAGTGTACGCTCCCGCAGTGAAGCCTGCGGCGGTGCCAAGCAGAGCCGTTCCGGCAACTGCCGCGCCAATTGCTATTGCTGACATTAATACCTCCTTTTCGTCTGCACTCGACCACCGGTCGAATTATGGGCGCAATACTTCGCAGCCCTTCTTATCGCTCCGAGGAGGAACGATTTCGACCGGCGGTCGAAAATAGGCGTAGAAAAATACTAAAGTTTCCGATTATTATTATATCATAACCGCAAGGTTATGATATAATTATCCGATACGCACGGAGCAA
>CAMEPN010000135.1 GCA_945931735.1 uncultured Clostridia bacterium | reverse complement strand
GATAAGTAACAATAAGCAACAATAAATATCAGTTTTTATTCCATCTTTAGTATGGGCAACAATCCTATGGTTGGTGCTACTGTTGCTTGTGCGGTTGCTGTTGAGGAAAGCTGGAAAAAATAATTCAGGACTTACCCACCTTGCGAAAGCAAGAATTGAAAAAGGTCTGACAATCGCCGATGTTACCCGACTTACCGGACTCAGCTATGATAACTATATCAAGTATGAGCGTGAGGAAGTTGAGGAACAGAACATGAGCATCGAAACGCTGAAAAAGCTTTCCGATGTTTTCGGCATCGACCTTTTGACCGATTACCATAGATTTAAGATGGATTCTGCGCAGATCGTTTGCGGATACATGGAAAGAAACAATGTTTCGATCCGTACATTCGCTGCAAATTGCGGAGTGAGTGCTACTACTGTCAAGAACTGGCGGAACGGCACTTGTGCGCCGTCTTATGAGATTTGGGAAAGGGTTTTTAAATAGTAATAAACAGGCTGCTGTACTTTGGTACGGCAGCCTGTTGCTGTTTTCGGAACTTATTCAGATAAGAAATGCTGAAGAAAGTTTGTATGTAGCACTTTTATATTGGTAAAATGTTTGATTTTTTAGGGCGTACTTTGATTTGGTCAGCAAAATGCAAAATAATTGTGGTTTAAAAACAGAGATAGGATTTTTACAAGAAGTTGATAAGTTATTTCTTGTTAGTTCACTAGTTAGGACGTTTGTAACGGACTTACAACTGAAAATATGAATGGAATATGCAAACAATTTCACACATTCCTCCATAGCTCAGTCGGTAGAGCGCATGACTGTTAATCATGATGTCACTGGTTCAAGCTCAGTTGAGGGAGCCATCAACCGAAAGCCCGTAGATGACGTATCTACGGGATTTTTCGTTGTTTTATATAGGCGAATTGGACTTGAACTGTCCGTTGAATGTCACAATATTCATTTGAAATAATTGTGCATAAAGCTGAATATTTTACAGTTGACATGGTTCGGTTGCATGTGCTTGAGCTAATGAGTGATCTAATTCTCCATCATTCAATTGGATTAGATAATACTTACCACTATGTTTGGATTTTTTTCTTAAACAGAAGACCCTTGCAATACAATATGTAATGCAAGGGTTTTCAGATTTAGTTATTCAATTGTTATAACATCTTGCAGGACATAGTGAAATGACGGTGCAGAACTGTCTGCGTTTTCGTTGTACCCGTCTTTCAAATCAATGGTGTCCGACGGATCGTACGGATCAACTCCTAAATAATCCCCGCAAAAAACCTGAATCTTATTTTGACGGAATTTTCTGATTAGCTCATTAACTGTTTCCTGAGTTCCTTTTGGTACGATAAACTCGTTGATTTCCAGCATTTGAACCCAATCGTTCTTAAAGCCGGAACCAATATCATTGCCGTTTACATTACCTGTGACGCATTTTTCAATTTTCTTATTGTCAAGAACTGCCTTAACCGCACCTGTCATGTATGGGCACCAGTTGATTTTTGAGCCGGTAAGGTATGTCGTTGGTGCAATATCTCTCATGCTCTCGTTGTAACTGACATAATACACCATCTGAGACCTGTCTGTTTGTTCGCAGGCTGCCGCAGGTCCCGATGTGTCGGAATGCTGAGAAATGACAATGCAGCCTTCTTCTATCAGTTCCTCGGCGTATTTCTTTTCAAGGTGATAATTGCCCCACGAATTCGTGTATTTCACTGTCATGGTTGCTTCGGGTACGACAGACCTCACGCCGAGAAAAAATGCGGTATATCCCGAAATAACCTCTGCATAAGGAAAGGCTCCGATATACCCTATCTTTGCCTGTTCTCCCGTAATTCTGCCTTCCTTGATAAGCGAATCCAGCTTCATTCCGGCAACAACGCCCGAAATGTAGCGCCCTTCGTAGATATTTCCCATAAAGGTGTGATAGTTACTCAGAAACGGCTCGTCGTTTGCGTTGCTGCAGGTTGCCTGACAGAACTGTATGTCGGGATATTTCGCCGCATACTCCTTGGTCTTTTCACCGTAGCCATAACTTGTTGTGAAAATCAGCGAGCAATTTGCTTCAGCAAGTTCAGCCAGAACAGGCTCTACCGAGTCCTCCGGCACATTGTATTTCGGCAGAGTTTCAACCTGGTCTCCATACATCTTTTCGATTTCATGCTGTGCCTTTGCAAAATTGCTCGTGTATGCGTCGCTTAAATCTCCGACATATACGAATCCCACCTTAATGTTTTTCTCCGCATTTTTTTCGGAAACGATAAAGTGTATGCCAAAAGCGATAACCACAGCCACAACCGAGCATATCAATGTAATCAGTATATTATGTTTTGCGTCAGATTTCATTTGCATACTCCTCGCTTAACTTTTTTCCATAGATTTGCTCAACGTCTACTGTTCCGTTTTCGATAAGCTTCAGCATGATATCCACAAGCTTTGGGTCAAACTGCGTTCCTCTGCCTTTTTTCAGCTCTTCAATCACAAAATCAAGGTCAAGCTTTTTTCGGTAAACACGATTTGCCGTCATAGCGTCGAATGCATCCGCAATACCGATTATTCGAGCATTAAGCGGAATTTCTTCACCTTTAAGTCCGTTTGCATATCCGCGTCCGTCGTATCTTTCGTGGTGATATAATGCACCGTCGGCAACATTCTCGATCATCGTAAAGTTTTTGAGTATTTCTGCACCTCTAATAACGTGAGATTTCATAATTGAATATTCCTCGTCAGTAAGCTTTGCGGGCTTATTCAGAACACTGTCGGGAATACCTATCTTGCCAATATCGTGCAGTATTGCTATCTTTCGCAGGTTTTCACGTTGTTCTTCGCTGTAACCAAGCTCTTTTGCAATCATAACAGAATACTCCGATACTCTGACGGAGTGCTGGCTTGTATTTTCATCCTTTGCGTCAACCGCCTGAGCAATGGTAAGAATGGTTTCGTTGCCCATTTTTATCTGATTCTTTGCGAAATCAAGCTCCATTTTCTGCATACGCAAAGTCTTTTGGATCTGCGTTCTTACAATAAGCCATGTGAGATATGCGATCGTAATTACAGCAACAGCGCCTGCATATAATCTGAACCACCAATTGTCATATATTTCTCTTTCCTTGAATATCTTGTAAGTGTTTTCAGCAATTATGCTTCCCGTTCTGCTATCGAGAATCGCAAGACGGAACACATATCTGCCCGACGGAATGTTGGAATATATAATGCTTTCCATTTCGCTTTGAGGCATAACTCTGGGCTCTGAATCAAAGCCTTCAAGATAAACGCTGATGTCGGGGTCATTTACCGAGAAGTTTACAATTTCGGGTGTTATCACAATTTCCGATGTGCCCGCCGGAATGACCGTTTCAGTACCCTTTTCAATGAGGACGCTTTCGCCGTCCGTTGCAATTGCCTTAAGCAGAACTCGGTATGACCTCATAGAAAAATCGTATTCATTTATGTTAAAATAAACTGCGCCAGTATCTCCTGATAAATACAGGTCGTCATTTTCATCAATGTAATTCCATGAATTTGGAGTAAGCGCAATGCGCAGTCCCTTTTTTGCGTCCAACAGAAGATAATTGACATTGTTGCCCTCAAGGAGTTCTGTCTTGTCAACGACATAAATACCTGCGGAGCAAAGCACAAACAACTCGTTTCTGTTTCCTTCAATTATGTCGTAGTTATTGTAATAAGGGAAGTTGTTCAGTATGCGTATTTTGTTTTCGCTGTTCAGATAACACAAACCATTTCCCGTTACAATAAAGTAGCCGTCATCGTCGGAGTTTTTAACAATTCGCAGGATAATGTCAGAGCTTAGCCCGTCCTCCTGCTTGATTTCCTGTACAATTCTTCCGTCCTTTATTACTGCAATGCCGTTGCCGTCCGTTCCCGCAAGAATACTTCCGTCGGTTTTCTCGCAAAGCGTAAGCAGCTTTGGATTTGTCAGACCCTCGGACGAGCCAATAGCGTCGATTACCTTCCCGTTATTTATAAACGATACTCCGTAATCTCCAGCCACAGCAACAGTACCGTCCTTAAGCTCTATTGCAGAGCGGAATTTTTCTCCCAGAGCACCGTTTGAACCGTCGTACTTTTCTATATTTCCGTTCGGAGCAACCTCCCATACGCCCTTACCGGAAGTGCAAATCCAAAGGTTGTTTTCCGAGTCTGACATAAGGCAGCGTATACGCACACCGTCAAGTGCTTCGATAAGTTGATTTGAGATTTCGCTTTGATTATAGTTCGCCGCTTCAAGACCGCTGTCCGTACCGAAATACAATGTACCCTGCCACTTCTTCACAGTGTTCACAACGTTTCCCGACAAACCGTCAAATTCGTTCATTTCCGTAAACACAGACCTGCACAGACAGAGCAATCCCAGACGCGAAGATGTAAACCAGAGATTACCCTGATAGTCGATTAACATATGCTCAATCGAGCTGTTAAATCCCGAGACATCAATCGAATGATATTCATTGCCGGCTGTGATATATCCCGCGCCGTTTTCCGCGCACAAAAACAGCGTTCCGTCATCCGAACAGGTAAGCGAATTTATTCCCGCAAGCTGCCCGCATTCAACTGAAGCAAGTTCTTTGAAAGTACCCTCGGAAATATTATATTTTTTCACCGTATTAAGCGATGAGCCGACATACAGCGCCCCGTTTTCATCAAAAGTGCAGCTTCTGAAACTCTCGCCGTTCTCGTCGGCAGTCAGCTTTGCTGCAACCTCGGTTCCTTGAATGAGATACAGCGCTCCCTCGTCCGAAACCGCCGCAACATTTCCGCTCTTGTCGGCGCATATTCTCCTTGCGAAGACAACTTCTTCAATAGTGTCATACACCTTTAGTCCGCCGCTCATCGTAAGTACAACAAGGCTGTCGGTGGTACCGGCATAGTAAAAACCGTTTGACCCCTCGGTAATGCAGCGGACAGAATTTGACGGGAATCCGTCAGCTTTTGTCAGCTCGTTAGTGATCTTATCGTTTATGTATATGGATAAACCGTTGTCGTTTGTGCCTATCCAAAGTCTGCCTGCCTCGTCCGTATAAAGGCAGTTTACAGTTTTGATGGACTCAATATTATTCATCCATTCGATGTCGTTTCCGCAGTAACGATAAAGTCCGCCGTATGTGCCAATCCACAAAACACCGTCTTTTGTCTGAACTATATCGTTAGCCATTCCTCCGGGCAGACCGTTATCTCCGCTGTATACCTTTCGAATGTACTTGTCGTAATCATCGTCAGTATCATTCGTGCCGTATGCTGAAACAGAAATATAAGCCGATGAGCCAAAAACGGATGGGATCAATATAACTGCCAATATTGCGGAAACTATGTTTTTAATGGTTTTTTTATCTTTGGAGTGCTTATCCGCTTTTTTATTTTTCAGATGAATTATAAGGAAAAACAATACCATAGTAAGAGTTTTGTCCAGAAAATCCATATAAAACTCACCGACAATACAGCTGACCGTATTATTGAATCCCATTTTACGGCAAAATGCTATCATTCCATCTCCCCACATATTTCCGACATTACCGTCTGCAAGGAGAAAATTCAGGGGAGTAGATACTGCAACCGAAACAATTGTTATGACAAATGCGGTTGAAAGAAATCCGAACAGGTCCTTGAGAAGCCCCTTTTTTTCAAAGACGCCGACAATTATTCCAACAGATATATTTGTAAGGACGTATAAAAACGCTATCGGTGAATAAATTCCGTATATAATATTAGTTGCCGCGCCAATGACAGCACCGCAAACAGGACCCATAGCATACGCTGCAAAAACCGTACCAACAGCGTCAAGCCAAAGTGGCAACTTAAATAATTCGGCAAGTGCCTTTCCGCCGCAATT
>CAMEPN010000134.1 GCA_945931735.1 uncultured Clostridia bacterium | reverse complement strand
GACCTCCTCCGCGAGGGGCTTGTCCGAGGGGAGCGCGGCAATGGTGAGATTACCGCCCTCGAGCGCGGTTTCTATCGCCATCATTCTGCCGACGCCGCCGCAGCCGATGAGCAGCACGTTTGACTTCAGCGACGCGCCGAGCATATCTATCGACTTTGTGAAGCCGAGCACGTCTGTGTTATAGCCGGTTTTGACATCGCCGTTTGCAACGCAGTTTACCGAGCGGTAGCGCTGCGCGCCGTCGGAGAGCTTGTCGCAGTAGCCGATTATCCCGACCTTGTGCGGGATAGTGATATTAAAGCCGTCGAGGGTCGACAGGAAGTCAAATTTGCTTTCAAGCTCCTCGGGGGCAATGTCGTAAAGCTGATAATCCACCGTTTCGCCGCTCAGCTCGAACAGGCGGGTGTGTATCTGCGGGGAGAGCGAGTGACCGAGGGGGTGACCGATAAGACCGAATTTCCGCATGAATATCCCTCCTTAACCCTTGAGGGCGGCGAGCGCCTTTTCGAGGGTGTCGTTGTTTTCGATGTTGACTGCGTTCGCGCCGCGGAAGGTTTTCTTAACCAGACCGGTGAGCACCTTGTTCGGGCCAAGCTCTACATACGCTTCGATGCCCGCTTCGTTCATTGCGTTAAGCTCGTCGGTGAATTTAACGGGGGAGCAGA
This sequence comes from uncultured Clostridia bacterium, assembly GCA_945931735.1. Classification (GTDB taxonomy): domain Bacteria; phylum Bacillota; class Clostridia; order Oscillospirales; family Ruminococcaceae; genus CAG-115. Next base: position 5,244 of record CAMEPN010000134.1, on the reverse strand, counting down.
TGTGCGCCGCGAGGTAGGAGGGCATATCGGAGAAGTCTTCCAGTTTTCTGCCGTAGAGGTTCGCGTAGAAGTCGCAATTGGGGGCGTTGAACGTGAAGCCGGAAACGGCTGCCTTGAACTCGTCGGCAGCGGGCTGCATGAGCTTTGTGTGGAATGCGGCGGAAACAGCAAGCTTCACGCAGCGCTTTCCAAGCTCGCCGAACTTAGCGACAGCTGCGTCGACAGCCGCGCATTCGCCCGCGATAACGGTCTGAACGGGGGAATTATAGTTGGCGGGGGCGACGAAGCCCTCTACCTCGGAGCATACCTTCTCGATGGTTTCGTTGTCGCAGCCTATGACCGCAGCCATTGCGCCGCCCGTGCTCTCGGCAGCCTTTGCCATTGCCTCGCTGCGCAGCTTTATCGCCTTGAATGCGTCCTCAAGGGAGAGCATTCCCGACGCGTACATCGCGGCGTATTCGCCGAGGGAATGACCCGCGACCGCGCAGTTGTCTATGCCGTTTTCGCGCGCGGCGGTCAGCGCGATGAGGGAAGTGGTGAAAATTGCGGGCTGGGAAAGGCGGGTCTGAGCAAGCTCCTCGGGCGTGGAGTCGGTCAGCTTTTTCAGCAGGTCAAAGCCCATAATGTCCGAGCCGCACTCGAGTATCGTCTTTGCCGCGGAATATTTTTCCGCAAGCTCCGCGCCCATGCCCGGGTACTGGGAACCCTGCCCCGAGAAGAGAAAAACTGTTTTCATTGTAAAAATACCTCCATAAAATGATGTGATTAACATGACTTTTTCGACTATTCACTCAAAATTATCGAAAAACGGTTGACAAAAAGCTCGCAATAGAGTAAAATATAAAGTGATATGTTTTGTTACTCGTCTGAGTCATATTCTGCAAACCGCGGCAGACAAGGCTTTCTGCGGCGGCGGGGCTGATGTATTTCCCCCTGCAAGAATATATTATACATTATAATGCCAATAAAATCAAGGAGATTTTTTAATGAGCGGAATAGAGATCATCGGAACAGGCAGCTATGTGCCGGAATTTGTGGCGGACAACAATAAATTTTCGGAGTTTCTCGACACCTCTGACGAGTGGATAACCCCGAGAACGGGAATAAAGCAGCGGCATATCCTAACGGACAAGCCGAACTATTACATGGGCGTCGAGGCGGCGAAAAAAGCGCTTGCCGACGCGGCAATCGACCCTGCCGAGGTGGATCTGGTGCTGGTTTCGACCTGCACGCCCGATTTCTTCTATCCCTCAATGTCCTGCCTTATTCAGAAGAATATCGGCGCGGTGAATTCGGCGGCGTTTGATGTAAACAGCGCCTGCACGGGATTTATCACCGCGGTTGATATCGCGCATAAATACCTGCTTTCGGGGCATTACAAGACGATACTTATCGTTGCGACCGAGCGCCTTTCGGGTCAGCTCGACTACACCGACCGCTCGATGTGCATTCTTTTCGGCGACGCGGCGGGCGCGGCGGTGCTCAGGAAGTCTGAGGGCAAGTTCTATTCCATGCTGGGCGCGGAGGGCGACGAGTTCGAGGCGCTCTACTGCAAGATAAATTATCAGTCCAACTGCCCGTTTTACGGGGATCAGGCTCCGTTTTACAACAACCGCTTCGACACGTTCTCGAAGCAGAATTATCTCCAGTCGGACGGTCACGCAGTGTATAAGTTCGCGGTCAACGCCATGGCTAAGGCGGTAAGGAACGTTGCGGAGCAGGCGGGCGTTGAAGTTGCGGACATCGACATCGTTATCCCTCATCAGGCAAATCTCCGTATCATAAAGAAAGCGTCCGAGCTGCTCAATATCCCGATGGACAAGGTATACACGAACATCGAGCGCATGGGCAACGTTTCCAGCGCGTGCATTCCAGTCTGCCTTGACGAGCTGCGCAAGGCGGGCAGAGTTAAGAAGGGCATGAAGATGTGCTTCGTCGGCTTTGGCGCGGGACTTACCTACGGCGCGGTGCTTTTTGAGGTCTGACGGCGTTTGTCGGTATAATTCTTTACGGTTTACCAAAAATATACTCATTATATAATGTTTCGGAAAGGATAAACATATGTCTAAAACAGCGATAATAACAGGCTCGGGCAGAGGAATTGGCGCGGCTATCGCAAAGCGCCTTGCCAAGGACGGATTTGACATCGTGATAAACGAGGTGTCGCAGGAAGCGCTCGATACCTACGGCGCGCAGACCGTTCAGGAATGCCGCGACCTCGGCGTTCGCGCGGAGTCCTATGCGGCGGACGTTTCGGACTATGCGCAGTGCGAGGCAATGGTAAAATGGGCTAAGGACACGTTCGGCACTATCGACGTTCTGGTGAATAACGCGGGAATAACGCGCGACGGTCTGCTGCTCAGAATGAGCGAGGAGAACTACGACTCCGTTATCCGCATAAATCAGAAGTCCGTGTTCAACATGACGAAGCTTGTCGGCGCGGTAATGCTCAGGCAGAAGAGCGGCAAGATAGTCAACCTTGCGTCCGTTGCGGGTCTGTACGGAAACCCCGGGCAGATGAACTATTCCGCGTCAAAGGGCGCGGTTATCGCGATGACAAAGACCGCCGCAAAGGAGCTTGGCAGCCGCGGTATCAATGTCAACGCAGTTGCCCCCGGCTTCATTCAGACGCCCATGACCGACAAGCTCACCGAGGAGCAGCGCAGCGCGATGCTGGCGCAGATAGCAATGAAGCGCTACGGTCAGCCCGAGGAGGTCGCGGGAGTCGTAAGCTTCCTGTGCTCCGACGACGCGGCATATGTAACGGGTCAGACGATCGAGATCAGCGGCGGACTGAGTATGTAAAAAATAATTCGGAGGATTATATTATCATATGACTGAGAGCAAAAGAAGAGTTGTTATTACTGGTCTGGGCGCAGTTACCCCCTGCGGTAACTCCCCTGAAGAGCTTTGGAACAGCCTTATGGCGGGAAAGCACGGCTTCGAGCTGGTTCCGTGGTTCGGCGAGCAGGAACCCGATAATCTCGGCGTTGTCGCAAGGGTAAAGAATTTCGACGCGTCCGAGCTTTTTGACAAGAAAGAGATACGCCGCAACGACGTTATCGTTCAGTACGCGGTTTACTGCGCAATGCAGGCGCTCAAGGACGCAGGCTCTGATTTCAAGGATATCGACCCGTTCCGCGCGGGCGTTGTCATAGGCAGCGGTATCGGCGGCATATATACCAGCGAGGAGGAAATGCTCAACTACCACAACCGCGGCAGCAAGCGCGTTTCTGTTTTCACTATAACTAAGATGATAGGCAACATGGCTGCGGGAGTTGTCGCGATACGCACGGGGTTCAAGGGCAGCAATTTCTGCGTTACCACCGCCTGCGCGAGCGGCACGCAGTCGATAGGCGAGGCGTTCCGCTCCATAAAGCACGGCTACCTTGACGTTGCCATTGCGGGCGGTACGGAGCACAGCGACCTCGGCTTCTGCTTCGCGGCGTTCAACAATATGCACGCGCTGACCCGCTCCAAGGACGTCGACAGGGCGTCTATTCCGTTCGACGCGGAGCGCAGCGGCTTTGTCCTCGGCGACGGCTGCGGACTGCTCGTTCTCGAGGAATACGAGCACGCAAAGGCGCGCGGCGCTAAGATATACGCGGAGATATGCGGCTACGGCTCCACCTGCGACGCTTATCACGAAACATCCCCCGACCCCGAGGGAAAGGGCGGCGCGATGGCGATGAAGTTCGCGGTAGAGGAAGCGGGCATTGCTCCCGAAACGGTAAACTACATCAACGCTCACGGCACATCTACCGCTATCAACGACAAGACGGAAACGCTTGCCGTAAAGACTGCGTTCGGCGAGCACGCGAAGAACATCGCGATAAACTCCACGAAATCCATGACGGGACATCTTCTCGGCGCGGCAGGCGGCGTTGAAGCCGTTGTAACCGCAATGTCCATAAAAGAGGGCAAGGTGCACCGCACGCTCGGATACAGCGTGCCCGACCCCGAGTGCGACCTTGATTATGTTACCGAGGGTACACGCGAGATGAAGATAACCGCCGCGCTCAGCAATTCGCTCGGTTTCGGCGGACACAACGGCTGCATCTGCATGAAGCCCGTTGAATGACAACGAAAGGATCTGCGCCATGAACTTAAAGGATAAAGAAATCAGACCTATCGAGGACACGATCGACTGTATCGAAGCCCTCGCGAAGATAGTTAAGGAAAATGACCTCGGGAAAATCAAGATCAGCACCGAGGATATAGACATCGTTATCGAGGGCAAAAAGTGCCCGCCTCCCCCCGCTATGATGGGCGCGCCCGCGCCTGCTGCGGCTGCGGCGGTTGCTGTTGCGGCTCCGGCAGCGGCGGCTGCTCCCGCGGAGGAAAGCGGGAACATAATCAAGTCGCCGATAATCGGCACGTTCTACTCCTCTCCCTCTCCCGAAAAGCCCGCCTTTGTTAAGGTCGGCGACAGCATTAATGCGGGCGACGTAGTTTGCATAATCGAGAGCATGAAGCTCATGAACGAGATAAACAGCGAGTTCAGCGGCAAGGTCGCGGAAATTTATGTAAACAACGGCGACAGCGTTGAATACGGTCAGAAGATAATGAGGATAGAATAAGGAGCAGTTATGACGTTAAATCTTGAGCAGATAAAAGAGATAATCCCTCACCGCGACCCGTTCCTGCTTATCGACGAGGTAACGGAGCTTGAGCCGGGTGTGAGCGTTACCGCGAAAAAGTACCTCAAGCCCGATGAATACTGGTTCAAGGGGCATTTCCCCGGGCAGCCTGTTCAGCCCGGCGTGCTTATGATAGAAATGCTGGCGCAGGCGGGCGCGGTTTGTGCGCTCTGCCTCCCCGAAAACAAGGGCAAGATCGCGTTCTTCGCGGGAATAGACAAGGCGCGCTTCAGAGGAACGGTACTCCCGGGAGATACGCTTGAGCTTCATGTGGAGATGACGGGCAAGAAAGGCCCTATCGGCTTCGGAAAGGCTGTTGCCACTGTGAACGGAAAGAAGGTCGTTACTGCGGAGATCTCCTTTGCGGTCGCAGACCCCGCTCCTTCTGCCGAGGCGTGACCGCATAATATTTTATCTTGGAGCTGACAGAATGTTTAATAAGATACTCATAGCCAACCGCGGCGAGATCGCTATCAGAATAATGCGCGCCTGCCGCGAGCTTGGGATAAAGACGGTCGCTGTCTATTCCGAAGCGGATAAGTCCGCGCTGCACGCGCAGATAGCGGACGAGGCGGTATGTATAGGACCCGCTCCGTCAAAGGAC